>JBDTPU010000155.1:0-9098 GCA_039932535.1 Gallionella sp.
AGGCGCGTCCCGCGCCGCGATGGTCGCGTATGCCATATTTCTGCAAGTAGGTGTAATCGGCGTGACCGGGACGGAAGGTCTCGGCGATGTTGCCGTAATCCTTGCTGCGCTGGTCTTCGTTGCGGATCAGCAGCGCGATCGGCGTGCCGGTGGTCTTGCCTTCGAACACGCCGGACAAAATTTCCACGGTGTCCGATTCGCGCCGCTGGGTGACGTGGCGCGAAGTGCCGGGCTTGCGCCTGTCAAGATCATGCTGGATGTCGGCTACACTCAACGCCATTCCCGGCGGGCAGCCATCCACCACGCAGCCGAGCGCGGGGCCGTGGGATTCGCCGAACGAAGTCACTGTGAACAAAGTGCCGAGTGTGTTTCCAGACATGGCTCATTCCTTAAAAAAACAATTGCTCTCGCAAAAATAATGCGTGAAGTTTAACATAGCCAACCTAACCCACCCCAACCCTCCCTTGTCGGGAGGGAGCCATCACCTCCCCTGACAAGGGGAGGCCGGGAGGGGTTGCACTCCGGAGAAAGAACTGATGAAAGCCATACTGATGACCACAGCAGGCAGCGCCGAGGTGTTGACGCTGCAAAATATTGACAAGCCGGAGCTGCCCTCGGCGCATCATCTGCGCGTCAAGCTCGCTGCTGCCGGAATAAATCCGCTGGATACCAAGCTGCGCGCCAAGCCGATTTATTATCCGAATAGCTTGCCCGCGATACTGGGTTGCGATGGTGCTGGTATCGTCGAAAAAATCGGCAGCGCGGTGACGCGTTTCAAGGAAGGCGACAAAGTTTATTTCAACAACGGCGGGTTGGGTGGAAATCAGGGCGATGAGCCGGGCTGCTATGCGGAATACACGACGGTGCATGAAGAATACTGCGCTCTAAGCCCGGCCAATATCAGCTTGCAGGACAGTGCCGCACTGCCACTGGTGTTGATCACCGCATGGGAAGCGCTGACCGAGCGCGCCAATCTGCAAGCCGGGCAGACCATCTTGATTCATGGCGGCGCGGGCGGGGTGGGACATATTGCGGTGCAGCTTGCCAGACATCTGGGTGCGCGTGTGGCGGTCACGGTCGGCGACGATAAAAAGGAAGGACTGGCGCAAGGTCTCGAAGCGGAAAAAATCATCCGCTACAAAGAGGAAGATTTTGTGGTGGACGGGGTGGACTGGGCGGGTGGACTGGGCGTAGACGTGGTGCTCGACACGGTGGGCGGCGATACTTTTTTGCGTTCATTCAATGCGGCGTGCGTCGGCGGCAAGATCGTTACGCTGCTCTCGACGCCGTTGTCGCTGGCGGACACACAATTGGCACGCCTGCGCAATCTGTCGCTGTGTTATGAACTGATGCTTACGCCGCAGGTGATGAAGCTGCATGATGAGCGCGTCCGCCAGCGCAAGATACTCGAGCAAGGTGCAAAACTGGTCGAGGCGGGCACACTCGGCGTACTGGTTTCGTATGCATTGCCGCTGCAGGATGCCGCCGAAGCGCATCAATTGATCGAGAAGGGCGGTGTGACGGGGAAAATAATTTTGACGATGGAGTGAGCGCGGGTGATGTTTTTCGATAAGGCTTCGACAGGCTCAGTCCGAACGGGTCAAATAAAATCAGTGGTTATTGGCGGAATGTTTTTACCTACATTATTTCAGCCATCCCTTGCGGTAAAACATCCAGAACGGCAGTGCAACGGATATCGCCATCAGCAGTAGTGCAAATGCGTAGCCGTGCTCCCACTGCAACTCCGGCATGTATCTGAAATTCATTCCGTAGATAGACGCGATCAGCGTGGGCGGCAGCATTGCGACTGAAGCTACCGAGAACAGGCGCACGATTTTATTCTGGTTGATGTTGATGAAACCGACAGTGGTATTCATCAAAAAATTGATCTTGTCGAACAGGAAAGCGGTATGCCCATCCAGTGAGTCGATGTCCTGCATGGCTTGGCGCGCTTCGTCGAGCTGGTTGGGTTTGAGTAATTTACTGCGCATCAAAAACGAAATCGCGCGGCGCGTGTCCATCAAGTTGCGGCGTATGCGTCCGTTCAGGTATTCGCTGTTGGCAATTTTGGCCAATACTTCGGCTGCCTCCGTATCGCCCAGCGAGGTGTTGAGTACTTTGCCGCCTATGCTGCCCAGCTCGACATACACTTCTTCCAGCGCATCAGCGGAAAATTCCACATCGGAACCATACAAATCGATCAACACATCCAGACTGTCTTCGACCAGTTCCGGATGTCCGTGGGTGCGCTGACGGAAAATCTGGAACAACGGCAAATCCTGATCATGCACGCTGAATAATATATTGTGGGAGAGTACAAAAGCGACGATCACGCTGCGCGAATCAATTTCCTTGCCGCGCAAAAAGTCCGAACGCACATGCAACTCTTCGTCCTCTTCGTAAAACCGTGCGCTGGCTTCTATGTCCCGCAAATGCTCGGGTTGCGGCAGGTTGATCGCAAACGTGATGCTCACCCAGGCGCGCTCTTCGGCGCTGGGATCAATAATGTCCACCCAGATCGGCTTGCGAGTGGCGATCTCCTCTGCTTGTATATTGACCAGCCTGCCGCGATCCAGGGTAAAGATATTAATCATCCGCAACCCCACTCAGGACAAATTCAGCCATAAGTTGCATAGGGACTTTCAACAACGCTTCAAATTCTTCCGCAGGAAGCGGCTTGGAAAACAAATATCCCTGCCCATAATTGCAACCTGCCTGAGCCAGCAATTTATGCTGCGCCGCGGTTTCGATGCCTTCTGCAATAACTTCCAGTCCCAGCTTGTGCGCCATCACGATAATCGCTTCGGATAAGGCCATGTCGTTGGCATCGGTCTCGATGTTATCGACAAATGACTTGTCTATTTTTAGATAATCAATATCAAATTTTTTGAGATAGGAAAGAGAGGAGTAACCCGTGCCAAAATCATCGATCGCCACCTGGATGCCCGCGTCACGGAATTTGAGCAGTTTGTCGGTGACTCCCCCGGCTGCTTTTAGCAGCAACCCTTCGGTAATCTCGATGACCATGCTCTCCCCGGCAAGGTTAATCTCCCGCAAATGTGCGCTCCATGTTTCGCAAGAAAGTTCATCGGATAAAAACTGGATGGGCGACACATTCACGCTGACTTGAAAGTCACCCGCATATTCGCGCCAACGCTTGACCCAGCGGGCGGCCTCTTTGAATACCCAGTCGCCCATCTCATGAATCAGTCCGGTTTCTTCCGCAAGCAGAATAAACCCGTCCGGGTATATCATGCCGCGTGTCGGGTGCTGCCAGCGAAGCAGGGCTTCGGCTTTATGAATACGGCCGGTCGCCAAATTCAGAATGGGTTGAAAATAAACCACGAACTGATTTGCGGCCAACGCGCCGCGCAGGTCGTGCGTGATGTGCCGCCGTTCCTGCGCGGCATCTTGCAGTGCGGCAGTGAAATAGCTGCACTGATTGCGCCCTTGATTTTTCGCGACATACATGGCCTGGTCAGCGTTCTTGAGCAAATCTTCTACAGTGTCAGCATCATTCGGATACAAGGTGATACCCATGCTGGCTGATATGTAGACTACCTCATCTCCGAGCTGGAACGGTTCCGCCAATATCTTGAGGATAGTCTGGGCAAGCCGCTCAATATTATTGGCGGCGCTGATTTCCGACAGTATGACGGTGAACTCATCCCCGCCCAGGCGCGCCACGGTATCTGCTTCGCGTACGCAACTTCTGATACGTCGCGACGTTTCCATCAACAGGATATCGCCCATATCGTGACCCAGGGTGTCGTTGATTTCTTTGAAGCGATCAAGGTCAATAAAAAATAATGCCATCTGCAGGCCAGCGCGATGCGCTTTCTTGATTTCCTGTTCCAGGCGATCATGGAACATGTGGCGGTTCGGAAGGTCGGTCACTTTATCGAAATTAGCCTGTTTCCAGATCAGCGCTTCGGATTCTTTCTTGGTGGTAATGTCGCGAATGAAAGCACTGAACTCGTATTCGTTCTCCACCTTGATGGTGGTGATAGCCAGTTCAACGGGAAACTCGTGGCCGGCACGATGCAAGCCTCGTATCTCAATCCGGGAATTCAGGATCGGTCCTTCGCCGCTCAGCAGATAATGTTGCATGCCGCGGACATGGCTTTCGCGGTATGAGACCGGGATGATCATTTCGTGCAGCAAATGCCCCATTGCTTCCTCGCGAGTCCAGCCAAATATATTGGTTGCCTGATCATTCCAGCCGGTAACAATTCCTTCCGCATTCATCTGTACGACGGCATCAAGTGCGTTGTCAATGGTGGCTCGCAGACGCGCTTCAGCTTCTCGATGCGCTTGCGTTCCGCTGGCCAGCCGGGCGGTCATGTCGTTGAAATTGGTTGCCAAAATCCCGATCTCGTCGTTGGAATGCAATGTCAGCCGCTTGGACAAGTCATGGGTGTCATTGATATCAGAAACAAACTGCGTTAACTGGCGCAACGGCGCAGTGAGCCGACTGGCTGACCAGCGAATCGCTATAATCAATGGCAGGGTCAGAATCAGGCCGAGCAGAGCCAGCTTCAGGATCACCATGTGAACGGTCTGATAGAGTGCTTCCGGTTCACGCAACATCACTACTTCCCAGCCGGAAAGCAAGCCGCTATTTTCGGAGGCGCTATTCACCAGATATTGATTTTTGCCGATTTGGATCCATCCCCGGAGATGCGCCAATTCAAACAGGGATTCATTGGATATCGCGGTGCCCAGTGTGGATCCCATAATCGAGAGGGTTGCCTGATTTTCGATATCAGATGGCGCGTCAGGCAAGGGATTGCTCGGCGCAGATTTTATCGGAGCGCGCTGCTGATACAAAAGAAGAGTCTGGTCGGGTAACCCCGCCATGACATCACTCCAGGGATAGGCTATGACGAGTGTGCCGAGCTGATATTGCGTCGAGAAAGCAGCCATTACCGGCGCGACCAAAGCGACGACTTCCTCACCATCCTCCGGATTAACATGCTTATTGACGAAGCTTACCTTCTCATGGGGTTTCCATGCGTCCGGCAGCATGTCCATATGATGCTGCCGGTCACTGGATGCAACCAGATGCCCTGCAGCATTAAAAGCATAAATCTCCCCCTTGAGGCCATAATCTTTTTGCAGGTTCTCCAGCGTGTTTTCTACCCGCTTGTCCACGTCGCCCGAGGCAAGGTCATTCATGACATCCAGCTTGGTCCAGGCACGCAAATCGGTAGCCAGTTGTTCGAACTTGGTATTAAGGGTGCCGAGTTTGAGATCTGCCAGCTGCGACAAGGTAGCCAATTCCGAATCGGTCACGGAAGTGCGGACGGCGCTTTGCACTACCAGCGCAGTGACCAGGTAGGTGACGATGAAGATTAAGAAAAATGCAAGGAGCAGCTTTCGGGCAATTGTTTTCCCGAACCAGTTACGCTGCATGGGCAGAGCCAATCAAGAAAAAAGTTAACATCAGGGCAGCCGCAACAGAACCTTGACCCCCTTGGGTGCCGAATCGCCACTGACGTAGCCGATTGCGCCGGGGACGCTGCGCACAAAACCCACTACCGCCTGATCCGAGGTTTGCACGAGTGGCGGAAGTTTGCCCTGAAAATTTAGCCGATTCCAGTATTCTGCCAGCTCTTCCGGGGAAAGATTAAATACGGCATCAGAAAAATTATCACGTTCTGCACTCGATATTTCGCGGTTAACCGGCACGACACGAGTGGAGTCAGCCCAAAAAGTTTTTTTCAACGAGTAAATATCGGCTAATTGCTTGACTGAAATTGCGGCGTCGGGAACGGCAGGAGACGCAATGACCAGCAGCCCGCCTGCCTGACCAGACGTAGCCCATAAAAAACCCAGAATGAGTAGCGGGAGGCGCATCAGAATAAAAATGAACATGCTGCTTTTAAGCCGGTACTGATGGGTGCCATTGAGGCCGACACACCCGCCTGGTGAATGTACTCTAATTTCCAGATCATCGCCGCAGTGGGTTTGTAGGCGACTGCAAGGAGAGTATTGCGGGAGGAGCGATCCAGAGTGTGATCCTGATAGTACTCAGCTTCCAGAATAACGTGCCACTGCGGGATAACAGTGTAATCGGCAAGTCCAAAAATTCCCGATTCATTGTCATGAAGCCGGGGTGTGCTTCCCGGCAATACCACACCGGAAAAATGAGCCGTGATTGCTTCGCTTTCCAGGCGCAGTTTGCCAAAGGACTTGTTGGCATTGACCCCATACAGGGTGAATGTTTCTCCGGTCTCTATGAATTCGCCATGCTGTAAGGAAATCCCGATTTTATCTACCAACCCAAATGGCAGATTGAGGTGCCCACCGAGGACATTGCGAAAGTTCCTGATTGTCTGGCTCGTCGGACGCTTGAACCATTCCGTATCCGGCTGCGCATAGATTTGCAGATCGGGCGTTACGCCATCTTCCGCATCATGCATCCAGCTGATGCCGCCGATGTATGCGGCAAATCCCCGTGCCGTCGTGTACGGGCGCGTAATGATGGGAATCAAAGGTGCCGCGTGCACCAGATTCCAATCGCCTAAAGGAGCCAGCAGCTTGCCCACTCGCAAGGTGTTATGCTCGGAGAACAGGGTGTCATTGTAAAACCGCTCAATGATAATATCCCCGTGCACAGCCCCGCCGCCCTGCTGAATCAAAGTGTGTTTGGAAAGCTCGACTTCAGTAAAAGGATTGACCCACTGGCTGATATGACCACTGGCGAACAGGCTCAGATCATCCAGGTCAAGTCTGGAAGGGACGCCGAAACGGTTTATAACCTCAATATTCGCATAGCCGGATACAAAGTAATTGCCGGAATGCCAGCCCTGACCAAGCTCATAGGCTTCAGCCGGGTTTACGGCAGAAAAAATTAATCCGAGTTGGATCAATACTAACGGGAGCAGTGCAGGGCGCATACGAGTCTCAATTTGAATTTTGAACATGATTTCCCCCGCTCAACTACTCGGGGGACTGGATACTCCATAATCTAACAGTAAAAACTCAACCACGCTACTGCATGCACTGTTTTTTCCATTTTTCTTATCAGAGTTGAAGATATTTTAATCTGTCTCTTAGCGGCGCCGCGTTGCATTCAGGTAAAATGCCCAGTCTGTTGAGCAAGAGAATATCATGACTGTACGTTTGCGCGAAATCCCCTATAACTACACTTCATTTTCCGACCGCGAGATCGTGCTGCGCATACTCGGTGATGAGGCGTGGAATATCATCAACACGCTGCGCGAAGAGCGCCGCACCGGGCGTTCCGCGCAGATGCTTTACGAAGTGCTGGGCGATATCTGGGTAGTGTCGCGCAATCCGTATTTGCAGGATGATCTGCTCGGTAACCGCAAACGGCGCAAGGCGCTGGTCGGGGCACTGCATCATCGTTTGAATGCAATTGACGAACGTCGCCAGGCCAACGAGGCTGTTAAACGTTTACTGGAACTGGCGCGTTCAGCGGTAGATCAATTTGCCGCCGAATTCGAGCAGACCTTGAAGCTGCGCAAACGCACGCTGCGCGAACTTAGCCGCGTCACGCGCCGCGACAATATCCAGTTCGACGGCTTGGCGCGCGTTTCGCATGTGACCGATGCGACCGACTGGCGCGTGGAATATCCGTTCGTGGTGGTGCATCCCGATACCGAAGAAGAAATCGCCGCGCTGGTGAGAGCCTGCATTTCGCTCAAGCTCACCATCATCCCGCGCGGCGGCGGCACTGGCTACACCGGCGGCGCTGTGCCACTGGATAAATTTTCGGCAGTGATCAATACCGAAAAGCTTGAGGTGCTTTCCGAAGTTGAATATCTGATCCTGCCCGGATTGAGCGAACCCTGTGCAACTATCCATTGTGGTGCGGGCGTGGTCACGCGGCGCGTGATGGAAGCGGCGGAAAACAGCAATCTGGTGTTTGCGGTGGACCCCACTTCGGCGGACGCATCGTGCATCGGCGGCAACGTGGCGATGAATGCAGGCGGCAAAAAGGCGGTGCTGTGGGGGACTGCGCTGGATAATCTTGCTTCATGGCGCATGGTCACCCCTGATGGCCTGTGGATGGATGTTACGCGGCTGCATCACAATCTTGGCAAGATTCACGATGTGGCCAACGCTACTTTTCGCATCAGCCGTTTTAAAGAAGACGGCCAGACTGCGCACGGCGCGCCGGAAATTCTCACCATCCCCGGCAGTTCATTCCGCAAGACCGGCTTGGGCAAAGATGTGACCGACAAATTCCTGTCCGGCCTGCCCGGCATCCAGAAGGAAGGTTGCGACGGCATCATCACCTCGGCGCGCTTCATCTTGCATCGCGCGCATTTGCACACACGTACCGTGTGTCTGGAATTTTTCGGTCAGGTGCGCGACGCCGTGCCTGCGATAGTCGAAATAAAATCCTATATGGATGCGCACCCGAATGCGTTACTGGCGGGACTGGAACACCTCGACGAGCGCTATCTCAAGGCGGTGGGCTATGCCACCAAATCCAAGCGCGGCACGCGCCCGAAGATGGTGTTGGTTGCCGATGTAGTCAGCAATGACCCAGACGCGGCGGCACAGGCCGCTTCGGAAATGGTGCGCCTCGCCAACCTGCGCAGCGGTGAAGGTTTCATCGCGGTGTCCGCCGAAGCGCGCAAAAAATTCTGGCTGGACCGCGCGCGCACCGCTGCGATTGCCAAACACACCAACGCGTTCAAGATCAACGAGGACGTGGTGATCCCGCTGCCGCGCATGGGCGATTATTGCGACGGCGTGGAGCGCATCAACATCGAGTTGTCGTTGCACAACAAACTCAAGTTACTGGACGCGCTGGATGAATTTTTTGCCGGCGAACTGCCGTTGTATTATCAGGACGACAAGCAACTCGGCGCAATTGAATTGCTTGGCAATCGCCCGCAGGAAGCAAAGCAATTGTTGGCTGAGGTGCGTGAACGCTGGCAGTGGTTGAGGGAGAATCTGGATGCACAGTTGGCGAGTTGCCAGTTCGCTCCCCCTTCCCTAGCCCTTCCCCCGGAGGGAGAGACCGTGTTCGAAGCCGTACAAAACCACTCCCTTCGCGCCTCCTGGAAGCTCGAACTGCGCGAGCCGCTGCGCCACATTTTCAGCGGCAGCACTTATCA
>JBDTPU010000156.1:0-1826 GCA_039932535.1 Gallionella sp.
CACGTTCGTTCCGCGTGGGCACAACACCGTGCCCACCCTACCTGGCTGACTTGTTCCAGTTGAATCATTTGGGGCGAATCATTTTGCGGGCTTGCTTACTTCCGGCTGCACTCGCACTCCGGCTTTTACTCCCGCTTGATCGAGCGACATCACGATCTGGTCGCCTTCGTTCAAGCCGGAGATAATTTCGGTGTGATCCCAGTTGGCCAAGCCTGTTGTCACGGTGCGTTCTTCGAGTATGCCATCTGCCCTATACAACAATACCCGCTTGGTTTCTTGCATGCTTGGCGCGGTCAGCAAAGTTTGCGTGGGAATGCGCAGCACATTTTCGTGCGCCGCATGGACGATCTCGACATCGGCGCTGTAGCCCACCAATAAATTTTCCGTGCTGGGCGGTTGGTCGAAGGCCACTTCGACTTCCACGGTGCGCGCCTGTTTCTCGATTTCCAGCACATAGGGGGCGATGCGTTTGACTTTGCCTGCAAAAGATTTGCCCTTGATTGCATCCAGCGTGATGCGCGCCGACTGCCCCGCTTTGATATTAGCCGCGTCCACTTCATCAATCGGCGCGCTGACGAACATGCAGCTATCATCGATCAAATCAACCGCGGGCGGAGTCGGAATGCCGGGCGGTGAAGGTGTCGCGTATTCGCCCAGTTCGCCGCTGATGTCCGCCACGATACCGTCGAACGGCGCGCGCAGCACCATGCGTCTCAAGCTGGCATGTGCCGCATCTATGCGTGAACGGCTTTGCCCGATTTGACTGTGCGCGGCTTCACACCCGGCGCGGCTCACCTTGGCGGCAGAGGTTTTTTGATCTACGCCTTCGGCAGAAATAAAGCCCTTCTCTTTCAATTGACGCGCGCGCTCGGCTTCTTTCTCTGCCAGGTCAGCCTGCATGCAAACCTGTTGCGCCTGCGTTTCTGCGGTGCCGAGTTGCTCCTGCGCCAACTGTGCCTGCGCCTGCAAATCGTCGTTCCACAGCTCCAGCAATATCTGATTCGCTTTTACGCGCTGGCCTTTTTTCACCAGCAGATGCGCAATCTGCCCGCCCGCCGGCGGCGCCAGCTTGGCGCGACGGCACGCCTTCACCGTTCCCGCGCGCGTGTTGCTCACGGTCGCTTCCACCAGCCCGCGCTCCACTTTGACCAGTTGCACATGCAGCGGCGCGGGGCGGGTGAAGTACCAGATCGCTATGGTAAGCAGTGCCAGCGCTATCAGCCATGGCAGATAGCGTAAAAAAGTATTATTTTTATTCATCCAGAAAAATTCCTGCAAGCGCTTTACCAAATTTATTATCTGTAGTTTGAGTGCTCCCGGTGCTGACATGCACTGGTTCTTTTTAGATATCTAATTATTTGAAGCCGGATACCTCAAGCAATATACGCGGTGCCATGCGCAAGCTTCGACTTCAATCGATATTTACTCCATTTCTGTCCTTCATCCACATTTCCAGCTCCTGAGGCGGCATAGGCATGGAATAAAAGGAGCCTTGCGCATAGTCACAATTTGCTCGAATTAACAAATCATTTTGTTGAATTGTTTCCACTCCTTCGGCAATTACTTTTAGTCCCAATTTGTGTGCCATGACAATGATGGCTTCGCACAGTATTATGCCATTTGAATTGTGGTCAATATTATGAACAAACGATTGGTCTATTTTGACGCAATCGATGTCGAATTTATTAAGGTAGGACAACGCGGAATAACCTACGCCAAAATCATTGATTGCCACATGGATGCCTGCATTACGAAGTTCTCTCAATTTGTTTTTGACCACCCTATCTGCATTTGGCAGTAGTCCCTCCGTAATTTCGAAAATGAAG
>JBDTPU010000157.1:0-1511 GCA_039932535.1 Gallionella sp.
CATCGGCGCATTCTCGCGCCTGCCTCGCCGCTTCATCCCTATCCGCCGACCCAATGCTGCTTCAACTTGTTCACGAAAGCGTTCGCTGCCCAATGGCAATCCCCGAATTGTCGAGGTTCTGATTTCATCCAGTGCCTCATCATCAAGGTGCGCACGAAACAACGCACGGTAAGCCGTCCTTCGTTCATCACCTGCCATGCCCAGCCCAACATAAAGCGCGTGATCGGCAATCAGTTCATTGGCCTGCCCCAGTCCATGCCAGCGGTAGCTCGACCAACGGTATTCGCCCGGGTCATTCACCATGTCGGCACGAACCGGATTGAGTTCGATATAGCGGTAGCAGGTCAGCAGATATTCTTCCGCCTGGATCAGGCTTGCCTTGAAGCGTCCTTCCCACACGCTGCCGCTGCGGCGATAAATGCGGTTTACATACTGGGCGTAGCGCCGTCCCAGTGACTGCATGAGCCGCGAGATGCTGTCGGGTCGCTTCGGTGTCAACAACAGGTGCACATGGTTGGTCATCAGGACATAGGCATGAACGTCGCACTCGTATTTCTTCATGCCTTCCTTGAGCCAGTGCAAATAGAATAGATAATCTTCGTCTGCGTAAAAACAGGCTTCGCGGTTGTGCCCGCGTTGAACCACGTGTTGCGGATACCCCAGCAGATTTATGCGCGGACGGCGCGGCATGTTTCTCCCCTTAGTTCATGCTGCCAAAACAATTCGACTCCGGTACCTTTGGCTTCCTTTCGACTCCGGTACCTTTGGCTTCCTTTGGCTTCAGCCCTGTAGCAGTATAAGTCGTTCCCGCCCAGCCCATTGATGCGGTCGGTGGTGTTGGTGCCATAGATGGTGTCGTTATTTGCGGTGCCGTCGAGGCCGCGCGCGAGGAGTTCTGCTCATGAACTATCCTTTTCCTGTTTGGTTGCAGTGTGTGCATCGCTCACCGCACTCAACACCCCCTGCCCTATCCTCACCACTTCATCCACTAATAAATTCTTCGGCATGGCATGAGTGATGAACATCATCGTCACTTTGCCTTTGAGCTGGTTGATGGTGGCGGCGAAATGTTCGGCAGTGGTGGCATCCAGGCTGCTGGTGGCTTCGTCGAAGATCAGTATCTTGGGTTGCTTGATCAGCGCGCGTGCGATCGCGATGCGCTGCTTTTGTCCGCCGGAGAGTCCCACCCCGCGTTCGCCGATCTCGGTCTGGTAGCCTTGCGGCAGGGCTTCGATGCTGCTGTGTATCTCCGCCATTTTGCAGGCATTCACGACTTGATCAAAGGTGGCGTGCGGGTTGGCCATCAGCAGGTTGTCGTAGAGGGTGCCGGAGAACAAAATTGTTTCCTGCGGCACGACGCCGAAGTAATGTCTGAGTTCATTGGCGGAAAGATAGCGGATGTCATTGCCATCTATCTTGATGGTGCCGCCTGCGGGCTGGTAGAAGCCTTGCAGCAGTTTGGTCAGCGTACTCTTGCCCGAACCTGAAGGCCCCATGATGGCGATGACTTT
>JBDTPU010000158.1:0-4129 GCA_039932535.1 Gallionella sp.
TTTTTTCAGGCAGGCCTAAAAAAACCGGCTTGTCGAATTCTTCCGGGCCATGCACGGTAAAACTGAAGGCAGGCCCGCCCAGAACATTTGCCAGCATTACTACCTCTGTGGAATTCGAGCCAAAATGCGCATGCACATGGCTGGCGCCGAAAGCCTTCATCCACGGCACTATCTGGCACGCTTCCGCCAGATAAATTAAATGGTAAGGCAACGGTCTTTCTGCCTGCCATCCCATTTTTAATGCCAGCTTTAATGCGGAAAAAAACCGCCATGGATTCGACACAATTGTTTTAATCACAGCGAACAGGATATTGAAAATTCCCACTCGCAAAACAAACTGTGTTCGCTCGCGTTCACGAATGTCTTCCTCATCAACCAGCTCACCCTCCCAGCCGCGCAATGCAATCCGCTGCACTGCCAGACCCAGTCCTTCTAATGCGTGGATTTCCCGCCGGATGAAACTATGGCTGACTTTGGGATATTGATTGATGAAATAAGCAATGCGCATCTAATCTCGCTCAATAGTAAAGGCTGGAATGCCACTGCACTTTTACCCGCGGGGGTATGAAGGCAAGTCGGCAAAATTGTAAAAAATAAATCATGGGAACTATACGTTATACGCCAGCCATTTTGAGCCGTAAAAGCGCTCTAACATCACAAGTCAATTATTTATATTCAATTAACCGGCTTGATTTTCCGATCATTGCATTCAGATTGAACTTCAATTGCCCGAGCATCAGCGGCAACTTGGCCAGCACACAAAAAATAGCAAATAGCTTGCGCTCATACGGTGTTCTATGCAGATTTGATTTCTGATATATCCGCCACATCTGCAAGGGATAGAGCAGAATCAGAATCAGCAGCACGGGTTGCAACGATGCCGCCAGCAAAATCACCGGGAAGCTCAGCCCCCACCACCAGTTGCTGCGCACCTCTTTTATCCAATGCCTTTCGGCAGAGGAGCCATGCAGGCTGGCGCCTTCCGCATAGGCGTGGCCAGCACGTAACGTCCGTTTCCACCACTGGGAAAATCTCGTCATGTTCGCGTCATGCAAAACCATCTCTCCATCAATACGCCAGATCTTCCAATGGGCGGCTCGCAGGCGTACGCACAATTCCGGCTCCTCGCCGGCGATCAAGCTGGCTCGATATCCCTGCACCGCGGCGAAAGCATCGGCACGCATCATGGCATCCCCACCGCATGCTTTCGTTTGTCCGGTCGGGGTATCCCATTCGATATCGCACAAGGTGTTATACACCGAGCGCTCCGGAAATCGCTCGCGCCGTCTGCCACACACTACGGCCGCATCAGAGTGCTTCGCCAAAAAATTAACTGCCTGGTCGAGCCAACTGCTGACCACTTCGCAATCACCATCAACAAACTGGATATAGCGAATATCGGGAACCAATTCCCGCAGCCGCGCCACCCCTTCATTACGCGCACGCGCAGCCGTGAAAGGGATGGACAGGTCCAATTCAACCACTGCCACCCCCATATCTCGCGCCAAATTGACGGAGCCGTCCGTGGAGCCGGAGTCTACATATACGACCTGCCGTGCCTGATGGATGACAGAAGCCAAACAATTTTTCAGGCGCATACCCTCATTGCGGCCTATCGCCACGACGCCAAATGGTCTCTCACTATCGCCCTGCATGTCATGTCTCTTGTCTTGGCTTCACCACGGCGGGGACACCCACTGCAATGGAGTTGTCAGGCACATCACAGATCACGACGGCGTTGGCTCCGATCATCACATTGTTCCCTATCTTGATGTCTCCCAACAATTTCGCGCCCGCGCCAATATCGACGTTGTCACCGATAGTGGCGGCGCAGATTGCATCGACGCTCTTCAGTCCGATCACCACGCCATTGCGAATCCGGCAGTTATCGCCGAAGCGGGCATAACCGCTGACGATGATGCCGCCGAAATGATCAATCACAAAATTGCGCCCGACGATTACTTCGCAAGGCAATTCGATGCCGGTTACGATCTGTACTAATTTATACAGAATCTTATAGATAAGTGAAAATATTTTACGCAACAGGCTAGGCCGCACACCATAGCGCCAGCGCCCAAAGCGATACACCAGCATCACCCAAAAACCTTGTGCGGTCCAATTCCCTTGATAGGCGCGCAAATCATGACGCACATTGTCGAACATACGGATTTTTCAACCTTCTATAAATCTATTTACATTATCAGGCTATCAGTATGGCCAGCACTTAAGTCACACTGGACCAGCTTATCTTGTCGGCTTCAAACCCCAGGAGGTATTGCGCAATAGCAGCCAATACAATCCCGTATGCTCTCTATACGCTTTCCAATCTGGGCTCTTCCAGGTTTTAAGCCATCGTTTGAGCGGAATGATGAGATCGGCCAGTGTGTGCAATATCACATTGAACAACACCGTCCCCGCACCATAATTTTTGCGGAAATAAAGTAGTTCACTTTCGATTTGTAATGCCTCTATCTGACGACTGCCCACCGTAATCTCGCTATCCGATTTCGCACTCTCCCCGCCGATATGCACGACCGTGGTATCCGGGAAATAGTGTATCTGCCAGCCCGCTTCCTTGACGGCGCGACACCAATCCACCTCTTCATAATACAAAAAATACCTCGGGTCAAAAAGCGCAACCTGCTCGATCACTTTACGACGGATCAACAGGTAACAGCCAGGTACCCAGTCGCAATCGCGGACGGAAGCATGATCCCAGTTCATGTCATCTACCATGCGCACCCATGGGAACAAACGATTCAGCCCCGTGCGCCGCAAAAAAAGATTCCAAGGCGTAGGAAAATACCGGCAGGAGGGTTGGAGTACGCCATCACGCCCCACCAGTTTCACTCCCAATGCGCCGCACTCCGGGTGGGCATCCATGTGAGCCACGGTTTTGTGCAATGTATCGGGCGCAACAAATGCATCGGTATTCAGCAACAAAACATACTCGCCCTGGATAAGAGGGATCGCTTGATTATTCGCCCGGCCAAAACCCACATTAACCGAGTTTTCGATCAGTTCACAATCAGCGTAATCTCGTTTGATAAGCGAGACCGAATCATCTCGCGATGCGTTATCCACGATGATGACTTGCAATGAGTATCCCTCGGCTGCGCTACGCAGCGCAGCAATGGCATTCGGCAAGAGTGCTGCTGTGTTGTAGGAAACCAGAATTACGGAGACGTCTTTACTCGCCGTAGCGTGAGGTCGCTGTTTCCTCATTCGCTCCTCGCGATCTTAACGATGCTGTGCATGATCACCCGTGTCGCAGTGGCCTCTTGTTTGAGGTGTAGTCTTGTTATGGAGTTGCACTATTTCGCGAAGATGTGCAATTCTGTTCTGAAAAGTTTTCTCAAAAGTATGCATAGCCGCGAATGTTAAGGATTTCCTGGACTCTTCGACCAACAGCTCACGATGAGAGTCTAATTCAGCAATTTTCATTGCTAGCAGATATGGCGCGTTCATTTGGGTAGCCCATCCCGCGCGACTAGCCTCAATCAAGCCTGTAAAAGCCTCGTTTGCATATCCTACGATCGGCACGCCACAACTCATTGTTTCCAGATAAGTACAAGCGGGATCACCCTGAGTATGACAACAGACAAACAAGTCAATTTGATTTTTTACAAAAGGCATTAATTCCTCTTTAAACTCCATCACACCTTTCATGCTGACACAACCCTCGAGATCATTTTTCTCTATCATCTGTTGCATCGTATTGAAAAGTTCACCATCGCCACAAATATACAATATAAAGTCCACACCCAGTTTTTTAAGCTGTATCGCCATTAATATCAAATGATCAGCACCTTTTATTTTCACCAAACGGCCTGAAAACAACAGTCTCAGCTTTCCTTTAGATAAACAAACTTGCATTCTTTCATTCAATTCAGTATTACTGATTAACATGTCATCAGTAACTCGTGAATCAAAAAAAAGCAGTGGGTTGGCATTGATTTTTTGATATGAAATGTATGTCGGTGTGCCATTACACTGAATTCCATCTGCCATACGAATAGCTTTTATTTGTTTTTTCTCCTGGAGTATTTCCCAGAAATACTTTCTTAATCTGAACAAGGGATTTTTAAAAGAAGAATGAATAATCATGAATCTTGTTTTAAGACTGAGT
>JBDTPU010000159.1:0-2342 GCA_039932535.1 Gallionella sp.
AGCGGGCGTAATCCCGCTTGCTGCCACGCCGCATTTTGTCGGCACGCCTCCCGCAACACCCAGCGTCCGATCGCCACTATCATTCCAGTATCTTCGGCGACCGGAATGAATTCCGCCGGGGAAATCATGCCGCGCTCCGGGTGTATCCAGCGAACCAGCGCTTCCATGCCGAGCAGATGGCCGCTCTCCGTATCCACCTTGGGCTGGTAATGCAAGAGTAGTTCGCCGTTTTCCACCGCGTGTTGCAGATCGGTGATCATTCGCAAAGTGTTTGCGGCAGCACGTCCCATGGCCTCGTCATAGATTGCAAAATCATTGCCTCCTGTGCGACGCACACGGTTGCAGGCAGAGGCCGCCTGCTGTACCTGTGCTTCGGCCATGCTCGCAGCATCGTTGCCGATGCCGCATTCCATCAGCGCAGCGCCAATCGATAGCGTAGAGAATAACTCGCGTCGTTCAATATGTAGCGGCTGCTGAGCGGTGCTGAGCAACTGCCCGGCACGCTGTTGCACGGCGGCCAGATCGCCGGGCCAGCACACCAGAACAAATGCATTCCCGCCGAAGCGGTAAAGCGTCTCTTCTTTAGCGTTAATCCCATCGCGCAAACGATAGGCAACCTTGACCAGCCAGCGCTCAGTTTCAACCGCGCCGAGGCTTTCAAAAATTTCCTGCTCGCGGTCGGCAACGATCATCATCACGGCTCCCGCGCGCTGCTGCCGGAAGGCGGCGCCCAAATCATCGCGCAAGCGGTATTGATTGGGCAGGCCGGTGGCCGGATCGAAATACGCCTGGTAAGCCAGCTTTTCCTCGGCCTGCTTGCGGTCGGTCACATCCTTGACATAGACGTGGAACTCCGAAAAATCGGCCAGATATGCCACGGTACATTCGAGAGTATGGCTGCTATTCGCATACTCGAATTGCACGTTGGCAGCCGGGGCCGCGCGGGTTTCGTTCAAATGATGTTGCATGTCGGCGGGAAGCAATTTCACCGATTCTGCGGGCGCGAGATTTAGCCGGGCAAGCAACCCGGCAGTCGCCGGATTGGCATACAGCACTTCTCCCAAAGCGCTGAGGCGCAGCACCGGATTGGGATCGCGCTCGGCAAACATCGCCAGCCTGCGGCGCTCCAATCCCTCGCGGATGATGGCGACGACATAGTAGCCGACAAAAAATGCAACGCCGAAAATCAATACCGAAAAGCCGATGATCCAGCGCACCATTGTGGAAACGCTGCTCTGGGAATCCGTCCCCAGATTGTCCACCGCGCGCTGGTTGGCCGTTGTCATGGCGGCGAGCGTCTTCTCGATCTTCCGGACTTGTGGCTTGACCTGCGCCAGGATCGCGCGTGCCAGATCCCAATTCACCTCCTTGCGCGAAAGCGTGGTGGCCAACTCATCGGACAGTTGATCAAGCTCCATGAGGTGCGAGCGCAGTTCGGCCACTTGTTCGCGGGAGCCCATGTCCTTTTGCAGCTCATCGACGATGCTGTCGAGACGCGCAACATTAATAGCGCGTTGAGCCTGGAATGCTTCCTGGGACGTCGTGTAGGAGTAATACTCGTACAGCAGGCGCTCTTCATCCGCAATGCCGCCACGCAATTCACCGATACGTTGCGACAGCGGGAGTTTCTCGGCGATAAACATCCGGTTCACGGCCTGTACCGAATCGCCCAGAGAGACAATGCGAGCAGACACCGCAATGCCGACGGACAGCACGAGTAAAAATGCCCACCATATCCTGCGCTGAAGCATCAAACGCCTTTCAAGAATTGCACCGCGTCGGAACCGCGCGGCATTTCACCGTGCAGCGCTGCCTCTTCAGCCTACATCTTTTCTGCTGGGAGCGCGGTTTTATCCCCGGCAGGTTCCAGCTTGCCACCGATCTTCAGGCAACTGCCCTCGGGAAGCGTGATGAAATCGTTGGGATCGTTATCGACTTTTGAATGTCCGGCGCAGGAATGCTTGCTCTTGTTGCTGTTACAGGCATTCTGTCCGGCCTTGGCAACGCCCCAACATTTCTCCTCGTCGGCTGCATATGCGGCACCGGACGAGGCAGTAATGCCAAGCGCGATCAGACTGCTGATGGCGGTGGCGATGAGCGTGCGTTGATTTTTCATATTACGGATTCCTTTCGGGTTGAGCAATTCGTCAGAAAATTTGCAGGTTGATGCGAACGGCACTAGAACTTTACCATTGCCAGCCCGGCTTGTCTTTGGCGAGCAGGCAGGCGAGCATGCGCGAGCTTCCTATGTAGATTTCCGTAACCATTTTTCCAGACATGCGTCGATCGACCAGTTGCCGCGACTCAGTATCAACAACACGCCGAGCAGTATGCCCCAAGAT
>JBDTPU010000160.1:0-2191 GCA_039932535.1 Gallionella sp.
CAGATTCATCCCGGCTTCGAGACGCAAGGTATCGCGCGCGCCGAGACCGATCGGCTTCACGCCTTTTGCGGCCAGCGTCGCCCAAAAATCGGGCGCCGCTTTTGCCGGAAGCATAATCTCAAAACCGTCTTCGCCGGTGTAGCCGGTACGCGCGATAAATTTTTCGCCCATTTCTACCGCACTGAAAGGGGCAAGACTCTCGGTTAATTCACGGCTACCCGGCAACGCTTCCCAAACTTTCGCGCGCGCACTCGACCCTTGTACTGCGATCATCGCCAGCTCGGGGCGGTCGGTGATAGCCAATTGCGATTCCCCCCTATCCACCTTTCCCCCGCCAGCGGGAGAAAGAGCGATCGCCGCCTCTCCCAACGGGAGAGGCCATTCAAACCTTTTCGCCTGTGTTTTCATCCAGGCGATATCCTTGTCGGCCGTGCCCGCGTTCACCACGATGCGGAACCACTCTTCATTCATGAAGTACACGATCAGGTCATCAATCACGCCGCCATTTTCCAGCAGCATGCAGGAATAAAGCGCCTTGCCGGACTGCGTGAGCTTGTCCACGTTGTTCGCCAGCAGATAGCGCAAAAAGCTGCGTACGCCATTGCCCCTGAGATCCACCACGCGCATATGCGATACATCGAACATGCCGGAGTCATTGCGGACCTGATGGTGTTCGTCGATTTGCGAGCCGTAATTGACCGGCATATCCCAGCCGCCGAAATCGACCATCTTTGCACCCATCGCGCGGTGTGCTGCGTTGAGCGGAGTTTGCTTGAGTGACATAATAACTTTCTAAAAAATAAAAAGGGCGCAGCACGAATTCGTGCTGCGCCCATCTGTCCTTGATACCTGAGAGATTACAACTCGCGTTGTGTGCCCCTTCGGTGGTCGGTTATCCAACTCTCTCCAGATTTGCCTGCGCCAATAGTTCTTGTGCCTGAGCGGTTGCGGGTGTTGCGCCTTCGGCGGTGTCGCAGCTTTTACAATACTGAAAAACTGACTGACACGCTCTCCCATTGGTCTGATCGGCGGGCGCAATATACCGGAAAGTAGCGGGGCTGACAAATTCGAGTTGCTAACCCGGAGGTTTTATTTTATCAATGGCAGACGGATCATCCGCCAGCATCACTCGATTACGCCCGGCGTGCTTGGCTTTATACAGTGCCTTGTCAGCTGCATCACTTAATTTGGTGATATCCGAAAATTGTGAAACACTTGCGATGCCGCAGCTGAAGGTAACCGGAAAGTCTTGTCCATCCGCCAGATGGCGCAGCTGGGAAAAGTCATCGCGTATGGTATCCAGTACTTTCAGTGCCGTCGGCCCATCCGCATTCACCAGAACGATTGCAAACTCTTCACCACCATAGCGCCCTACCAGGTCACTGGTGCGCAGCCGTTGTTTGAGCAGACGGGAAAGGCTTTTGATCACCCGATCGCCGACCGGATGACCATAGCTGTCATTGACCAGTTTGAAGTTGTCAATGTCAACCATCGCAAAGGACAAGGGTTTTTTCTCCCGGATTACCCAAGCCACTTCACCCTCCAGCTGATCTTTGATGGCAGTGTGATTGAGCAAGCCGGTCAGACTGTCGCGCACCATGAATGAACGCAGCATCATCGAGCGCCGGATGCGGCTGGTCACGGAAGAAATCAGATGGGGCGGCTGTATCGGCTTGGTCAGGAAATCATCTCCCCCCAGACCCATTGCGAACAGCTGCTTGTCGAGATCATTTTCGGCGGAAAGAAATACAATGGGAATGCTGACGAATGCGTCAAGCTGGCGTATGACCTTGGCCAAATCGGTGCCATTGCATTCCGGCATATACAGATCAATCAGAATCAGATCGGGCGCAAAATCCAATGCATCAATCACATGAAACGGATTGTTGACTGCCTTCACTGTCATGCCCGCCTGCTCAAGTATCGCAGTGTGATAGGCCGTGAGCGCGACCGAATCATCCACGATCATGACCCGGTAAGGAACCAGCGGCTTGGTTGAGGTCAGGTTATCCAGTTTGTCAATCAAGCCGCCAATATTTACCGGTTTGATTAAATAAGCGATGCTGCCAGCCCGCGCCGCTTCCAGTCTCATCTCGAACTCATCGTGCGCAGAAAGAAATACCACCGGAACAGGAGTTTCTCGTCCCTGCTGGATTTCATTCATGAGCTTCACTCCGCCGAGGCGATCCTC
>JBDTPU010000161.1:0-2147 GCA_039932535.1 Gallionella sp.
CCTGCTGATGCGTCGCTGCTGGATACACAACAGGCATTCGGCTATACACAGGAAGACCTTAAATTCATTCTGGTGCCGATGGTGAATGCGGGTGAAGAACCGACCGGCTCGATGGGTACGGATGCCGCGCTGGCGGTGTTGTCGAACCGCAATCGCTCGTTCTACGATTATTTCCAGCAGCTGTTCGCGCAGGTGACCAACCCGCCGATTGATCCGATACGCGAAGAAATCGTGATGTCGCTGACTTCGTTCATCGGCCCGAAACCGAATCTGCTCGGTATCGAAGAAACCACGCCGACGCTGCGCCTGGAAGTGCATCAGCCAGTGTTGTCGAATGACGACATCGCGAAATTGCGCAACATAGATCAACTCACCCAGGGGCGTTATCGTTCGCTGGTGCTGGATATGACCTATCCGGTAACCCAAGGCGCGGCAGGTTGCGAAAAAGCAGTGCAGGCATTGTGCGCCGCAGCCGATCAAGCGGTGGCCGATGGCTACAATGTATTGATTCTTTCGGATCGTGCCGTGTCGACCAAACACGTGGCAATCCCCGCATTGGTGGCGTGTTCCAAGGTACATCATCATCTGGTGCAGGCGGGTCTGCGCACCAGCACCGGGCTGGTCGTGGATACCGGTTCGGCACGCGAGGTGCATCACTTCGCCTTGCTGGCCGGATATGGCGCGGAAGCCGTGTGCCCGTGGCTGGCTTACGCAACCATCGCGGCGATGAATCTGCCCGCGAAAGTTGATGCCCAAAAAGCCGATGCGCAGAAAACCAATTCCGGCCAGGCCAAGAAAAGTTACATCAAGGCGATCAACAAGGGCCTGATGAAGGTGATGTCCAAGATGGGCATTTCCACTTACCAGTCTTATTGCGGCGCGCAAATTTTTGAAGCGATCGGTTTGAATGCTGAATTCGTCGCCGAGTATTTCACCGGGACGGCGACGCAAATCGAAGGCATTGGTTTGAATGTAGTAGCCGAAGAGGCAGTACGCACCCATCACAACGCATTCGGCACCGACCCGGTGCTGGCTAACGCGCTTGATGCAGGCGGCGAATATGCCTGGCGAGTGCGCGGTGAAGAACACATGTGGACGCCGGATTCCATCGCGAAATTACAGCATGCCACACGCACCAACAATGCCGCGACGTATCAGGAATATGCGAAGCTCATCAATGAACAAAACACCAAGCTGAAAACCTTGCGCGGGCTGTTCGAGATCAAGCCCGCAGGCAAGCCTGTGCCAATTGAAGAAGTCGAACCGGCCAAAGAAATCGTCAAGCGTTTTGTCACCGGCGCGATGTCGCTGGGTTCGATTTCAACAGAGGCGCATACCACGCTGGCGATCGCGATGAATCGCATCGGCGGCAAATCCAACACCGGCGAAGGCGGCGAAGACCGCGCGCGCTATGCCCAGGTCAAGGGAGGCGATAAACTATCCGACATCATCGGCAAGTCCCGCATCGAACGCGATCTGATACTCCAGGACGGCGATTCGTTGCGCTCGCGAATTAAACAAGTGGCGGCAGGTCGCTTCGGAGTCACCGCGGAATATCTGAACAGCGCCGATCAAATTCAAATCAAAATGGCACAAGGTGCCAAGCCCGGCGAAGGCGGGCAGTTGCCCGGCCATAAAGTTTCCGAATACATCGCCCACCTGCGCTCATCGGTACCCGGCGTGGGGTTGATCTCGCCGCCGCCGCATCACGATATTTATTCCATCGAAGATTTGGCGCAGCTCATACACGATTTGAAAAATGCCAATCCGTCCGCGACGATTTCGGTCAAGCTGGTTTCCGAAGTGGGCGTAGGCACGGTTGCAGCCGGTGTGGCCAAGGCCAAGGCCGACCACATCACGGTATCCGGCCACGACGGAGGCACCGGCGCATCGCCGATTTCTTCGGTCAAACATGCCGGTACACCGTGGGAGCTGGGTCTGGCGGAAGCGCAGCAAACGCTGGTGCTGAACCAGTTGCGCGGGCGCATCGCGTTGCAGGTGGACGGCCAGATCAAAACCGGGCGCGATGTGTTGATCGGCGCGCTGCTCGGTGCGGATGAATTCGGTTTCTCCACCGCGCCGCTGGTGGTGCAAGGCTGCATCATGATGCGCAAATGCCATCTCAACACCTGCCCGGTCGGCGTGGC
>JBDTPU010000162.1:0-2176 GCA_039932535.1 Gallionella sp.
ATATTGCGCATGGGTTGTGAGTATGTGCTGATCACCGGCACGCATGAGCAGACGCCCAAGGTCATCAATACTTTATACAGTGAGCGCGGCGTCATCAGCAGCGATAGCTGGGCACGATTGCCGGGGATTTATCACGGCTCCGGCTGCACCCTGGCTTCTGCAATTGCGGCATTGATGGCGCAAGGCGTGGCAGTGCCCGAGGCGGTAAAAGAGGCGCAGGAATATACCTGGCAAACCTTGAATGCAGGCTTTCGTCCCGGCATGGGACAGCACATTCCGGATCGTTTATTCTGGGCACGCGGCGAAGAGGATGAGCCACAAGAACGTATTAATTAACGGACTGTATGCCATTACGCCGGATGAGCCGAATACGGCGAGTTTACTAAGCAAGGTAAGGCTGGTTTTGTCGGGTGGAGCAAGCGTGTTGCAGTATCGCAACAAGGCCGCTGATGCAGTATTGAGACGGCAACAAGCCCGTGCATTGCGTGAGCTGACCCATGAATTTTCTGTGCCGCTGATCATCAATGACGATGTGGTGTTGGCTCGGCAAGTAGACGCTGATGGCGTGCATCTGGGCAGTGCAGATGGCAGCGTAATTGCGGCGCGGGCACAGCTAGGCCGAGGTAAACTCATCGGCGTCTCTTGCTATAATCGTTTGGAGTTGGCGCATGAAGCTGTTCGGCAAGGTGCGGATTACGTGGCATTCGGCAGTTTTTTTGCTTCGCGGGTGAAACCGGATGCGGTGGTAGCCTCGCCGGATTTGTTGCGACAGGCGCGTCGCGAGATTTCAATTCCGTTAGTGGCAATAGGCGGCGTTACCGTACACAACGGAGCGCAGTTGCTGGAAGCGGGCGCAGATGCAGTGGCCGTGATTTCAGCGGTGTTTGGTGCGGCCGATATTCAGGGTGCCGCGCTGCAATTTTCAAATTTAAATTATCCTGAGTTAAATAAATAAAAAGTTCGATAGATAGAAAGACATAACATGACATCGCAAAACCCCAAAGTTTCCAATAACCAGTCTCTTTTCGACAAATCTCAAAAAGTAATTCCGGGCGGGGTCAATTCGCCGGTGCGCGCGTTCCGTTCAGTCGGCGGTACACCGCTGTTTTTCGAGCGCGGCCAGGGTGCATATGTATGGGATGCGGATGGCAAGCGTTACACCGATTACGTCGGCTCATGGGGGCCGATGATAGTCGGACATTGTCATCCTGACGTGGTCAAGGCGGTGCAAGATGCGGCTGCGCAAGGGCTGGGTTTCGGCGCGCCGACGGCGGCTGAACTGGAAATGGCGGAACTGTTATGCAAACTGCTGCCTAGTCTGGAAATGGTGCGGCTGGTGAGTTCCGGCACCGAGGCCACAATGACCGCGATACGTTTGGCGCGCGGCTTTACCGGGCGCAGTCGCATCATTAAATTCGAAGGCTGTTATCACGGACATTCGGATGGCTTGTTGGTGAAGGCCGGTTCCGGCGCGCTGACGTTCGGGCAGCCGAGCTCGTCGGGTGTGCCTGCTGAAATCGCCGCACTGACCACGGTGCTTGATTACAACGATGCGTCTGGATTGGAACGCGCCTTCGCCGAAACGGGCAAGGAAATCGCCGCAGTGATCGTCGAACCGGTGGCGGGCAATATGAATCTGATCACGCCCAAGCCGGAGTTCCTGAATGCATTACGCAGCCTGTGTACCAAGCATGGCGCGGTGTTGATCCTGGACGAGGTGATGACCGGTTTCCGCGTCAGCCTGCAAGGTGCGCAAGGTTATTACGGCATCAAGCCGGATCTGGTGACGCTGGGCAAAGTGATGGGCGGCGGCTTGCCTGCTGCCGCTTTCGGCGGACGGCGTGACATCATGCAATGTCTCGCTCCATTGGGTGCGGTATATCAGGCCGGTACGTTGTCCGGCAATCCGGTGGCAGTAGCTGCTGGAATGGCTACGCTCAAGCTTGTTCAAGCCAAGGGTTTCTACGAAAACCTGTCCAGGCTGGCAAAACAATTGACTGAAGGATTATCAGCAAGCGCCAAGAAAAATAATATCCAATTCTGTGCGCAATCCATCGGCGGCATGTTCGGTTTATATTTCAGCAAAGCATTGCCAACCAGTTATGCCGAGGTGATGAGTTGCGACAAAGAAGCGTTCAATCGTTTCTTCCATGCCATGCTGGAGGCGGGCGTGTAT
>JBDTPU010000163.1:0-13410 GCA_039932535.1 Gallionella sp.
GGCTTGCTGATATAGGGAGAAAAAATCATTACTTGGTTATTGCTTCATCATGATGTTCAACAGCGGACTGGGCAACTTCGCGCAGATGCGCGCGGCTTGCTTCAAGGACAGCAGTTTCTGCTTGCTGCGTGGACGGCTGAGCATCAAACCTGGCGGCTTGCGCGGCTTTTTCCCGCGCGGCCAATTTTTCCGCTTTCTCGCGCTTTTCGCGTTCGATGCGGTGCTCGCGGTATTCGTGGCGCTCGCGTGCTTGATCCGCAAGTTGCTTGTCGTGTTCACGCGCGTGGATTTCGCTTTTCGCAAAACGGTAATACTGTACCAGCGGAATATGGCTGGGGCAGACATAGCTGCATGCACCGCATTCGATGCAATCGAACAGGCTGAATGCCTGCGCCTTGCCGAATTCTCTGGATTGCGCAAACCAGAACAAATCCTGCGGCTGCAAATCTGCCGGGCACACATCTACGCAGCGCGTGCAGCGTATGCACGGCAGTGCGGGTGGGGCTGGCGGAAATAATTTTGCCGATGCGGCGATGATGCAGTTGGTGGCCTTTACCATCGGAACGTTAGCGGAAGGTAAAGGAAAACCCATCATCGGGCCGCCCATGATGTAGCCGCTGGTGTCGGGCAATGCGGCACTTTGCGCGACCAGGTCGTTTATCGGCGTGCCGATCAGTGCTTCATAATTCCTCGCGTGATTCACATTGCCAGTGATCGTGACGATGCGCGACAGTAGTGGCTCGCCGTGCGTCAGCGCGCGATGTACGGTGTAAGCGGTGGCGACGTTGAAGCATTGCACGCCGATGTCGGTGGGCAATTTACCGGAAGGGACTTCCAGCCCGGCGAGCACGCGTATCAGTTGCTTGGCGCTGCCGCCCGGATAGATCGTCGGTATCGCGACGACTGCAAAATTAAAATTATTATCCGCAATCGCCTGTTGCAGCGCGGTGATCGCTTGCGGTTTGTTGTCCTCGACACCAATCAGCACTTCAGTCGCAGCCAGCATGAAGCGCAGCATCTCGGCGCCCTGCACGATCCCGTCGGCGCATTCGCGCATCAGCATGTCGTCGCAGGTGATGTAGGGTTCGCACTCTGCGCCGTTCAGGATCAGCGTGGCGATCTTTTGTTTGCCGACGCGCAATTTGATGTCGCTGGGGAATGCTGCACCGCCCAAGCCCACCACACCGGCCATGCGCAGCAGTTGCTGCAATTCGGCGGAACTGTGCTTGAGATAATCAATAGGCTTGAGTTCGCACCATTCGTCTTTGCCATCCGGTATTAGCGTCGCACATAAATTCGGCAGTCCGGAAGGATGGGCGATGAGCTGCATGTCGATTGCGGTGATGGTTCCGGAAGTGGATGCGTGTACCGCGCTGGAAACAACGCCGTCCGGCATGCCGATCAGCTGTCCCTTCAACACCTGATCACCGACTTGCACGATCGGTTTTGCAGATTCACCGGCATGCTGGTGGAGAGGAATAATCAGACGCGAAGGCAAAGGCGCAGGCGCGATAGCCAGTCGGGTAGATTGCAACTTGTTGGCCGGTGGATGGACACCGCCGTGAAACTGATAAAGCTTGCGCATTATGTGGCTGCTGTCATGACATGCACCGGATATTTCCATTTCCAGTTGGTGACCTTCTCTTCGATGACCCGCATGCTGATACAGTCCACCGGACAAGGTGCAACGCACAACTCACAGCCGGTACATTCGGCGGCGATGATGGTATGCATCTGCTTGGCCGCGCCGACGATGGCATCTACAGGACAGGCTTGAATGCATAGCGTGCAACCGATGCAGGTGGCTTCATCGATGAACGCAACCGATTTTGGTTTGGGTGCGGCAGTATCGCCGCCAAAAGGTTTGAACTCCACACCGAGCAGATCGGCGAGTTTCCGGATGCCTTCCTCGCCGCCCGGCGGGCAACGATTTATATCGGCCTCCCCTGCCGCAATGGCTGTGGCATAAGGCTTGCAGCCCGGATAGCTGCATTGTCCGCACTGTGTTTGCGGCAGGATTGCATCAATCTGGTCCACCAGCGGATTGCCTTCAGTACGGAACTTTATCGCGGCAAATCCCAGCACCGCGCCAAGTACCGTTGCAATCGCTGCCATCACCAGCAATGCATTCAGCATTATTTGATCAGCCCGGAAAATCCCATGAACGACAGACTCATCAATCCCGCCGTGACCATTGCAATCGCCGAGCCTTTGAAAATCACCGGCACATCCGCGCCTTCCATGCGCTCGCGCATACTTGCAAACAGCACCATCACCAGCGTGAATCCCAGTGCGCCACCCAACCCGAAAAAAATGGATTCCATGAAATTATGTTTTGCTTGCACATTCAGCAGCGGGATGCCCAGCACGGCGCAATTGGTGGTGATCAGCGGCAGATAAATACCGAGCACCTGATACAGCGCC
This sequence comes from Gallionella sp., assembly GCA_039932535.1. Taxonomy (GTDB): domain Bacteria; phylum Pseudomonadota; class Gammaproteobacteria; order Burkholderiales; family Gallionellaceae; genus Gallionella. The sequence goes on from JBDTPU010000163.1 coordinate 2,425, forward strand.
GGGCTGGTTTTCTGCACCATCATTTCGGTGAACTGGACGATACCGGCGATCACCACAATGAACGACAGCGTGGTGAGATAAGACAGCTCGGGGCCGAGCAGATAATGGTTGATCAGATAACTGGCGCCGGAGGCCAGAGTCAACACAAAGGTGGTGGCCGCACCCATGCCGATGGCGGCTTCGAGTTTTTTGGAAACGCCCATGAACGGACACAGGCCGAGAATTTTGACCATCACGATGTTGTTCACAAACACTGCACTGAGCAGGATCAGCAGGTATTCAGTCATGGCAATGCGATTCTTGTTGCGATGTAAAACAGGCGCGGATTATCCACTCATTCATATGCTGCTTCAACCGCATTAGCGGTATATGAATATTCCGAAAAGTTGGATAGCGTCCAACTTAAGGGCGCCCTAAATTTCTATGCGCGTCCCCATTTCAATGACTCGATTAGCCGGGATTTTCAAGAAATCTGCCGCATGCATGGAATTTCTGTACATCGCCAGAAACAGGCGTTCGCGCCATCTCACCATGCCGGGTTTGGGGCTGGTAATGATGGTGAGGCGTGAAATAAAAAATGAAGTGGCCATCATGTCGAATTTCAATCCCAGTCTGGCGCACAATTCCAGAGCAACAGGAACATCCGGCGTTTCCATAAAGCCGTAAAAAACTTTCACCAGATAAAAGTCCTTGCCCATATCCTTGATCAAAATTCGATTACCCGTGGTGACATAAGGCTTGTCCTCAACCACCACGGTCAACACCACATTGCGGTCGTGCAACACCTGATTGTGTTTGAGATTGTGCAGCATTGAGGCAGGTGCGCCTTCACCCATACTGGTCAAGAATACCGCTGTGCCCTGCACCCTGGGTACATCAGCGATGCCGTCGATAATGACCTGCAGGGGTACGGATTGGCGGCCAATTTCCTCGTACAACAATTTTCTGCCATGCTTCCAGGTGGTCAACACAGTAAACGATATCACCGCGATGCCCAGCGGGAACCAGCCACCCTGGTGGATTTTGACGAGATTGGCCGCAAAGTAGGTGATGTCAACAATCAGCAAAACAGCGACCAGCGGGATAGCGATAGCGGGTGGCCAACGCCAGAAAAATACAATCAAAAAAGAAATCAGCAGGGTGGTAATCGTCATGGTGCCGGTAACGGCAATGCCATACGCTGCGGCCAGATTACTGGAACTCTGGAACGCAAAAACCAGAAAGATGACGGCCAGGTAAAGTGTCCAGTTGATCAGGGGCACATAAATTTGCCCGCGCGCCCGGTCAGAAGTTTGCCTGATTTCCATGCGTGGCAAAAACCCCATCTGCACGGATTGATTCGCTAACGAGAATGCCCCGGATATGACGGCTTGCGAGGCTATCACGGTTGCGGCGGTGGCAAGAAATACCATCGGCACCAGTGTCCAGTCAGGCCCGAGCAGATAGAAGGGATTTTGTATGGCCTGCGGATCGTGCAGCAGTAATGCACCTTGACCAAAATAATTCAACACCAGCGCGGGTAATACAAAAGAGAACCACGCAAGACGAATCGGATATTTACCAAAGTGCCCCATGTCGGCATACAGCGCTTCTCCGCCGGTGACCACCAGAACAATGGCACCCAGCGCCAGGAAAGCCAAGCGCGGATCCGCGCTTAAAAAGTGAAAGGCATAGAGTGGATTTAATGCCCATAATATTTGCGGACTTTTTGCGATAGACATCAGGCCAAATATTGCCAGACTGGCAAACCAGATGATCATGATCGGGCCGAATGCCATGCCGACTGTGCCTGTGCCCCGTTTCTGGATAAAAAATAATCCGGTTAAAACGATAACCGTAATGGGCAGGATATAAATTTTGAATTGATGGGAAACCAGATCCAGACCCTCGACTGCGGAGAGAACCGAAATCGCCGGGGTGATCATGCTATCGCCGAAAAATAGCGCGGCGGCAAATACACCGAGCCCGGTAACGAGCCATTTTAATTTGGGTCGGTGCGCAGTGTGTTCGCTGACCAGTGCCAACAAAGCCAGCGAGCCGCCCTCACCATGATTATCCGCGCGCATGATGATGGCCACATATTTGAGCGACACCAGCAGCATGATGGTCCAGAACATCACCGACAATACGCCGAAAATATTGGCTTCTACGACCGGCAGCGGATGGGAGCCGGTAAACGTTGCCTGTAACGCGTACAGCGGGCTGGTGCCAATGTCACCATACACCACGCCAATTGCACCCAGCACCAGGGGAGATAATTTTTGCTTCGTCTGCGTACTGCTCATTTCCCCAGCATTCCAGTAGAAGAATGGGGCGGCACTCTACTCTTGCATCAAGTTGAATGCAATCTTGGCGGGGGCTTGACCAGAATTACTATAAAATGCCTGACTTAAATTAATACCAGTTTGCCACCGCCCCGGGTGGTTGTTTCGGAGATGCAATGGAGCAAAATAAATCGAGCGACGTCGTCTGGCACCATGCCACGGTAACCCGCGAGCGCCGTGAGGCATTGAATGGACATGGCAGTGTGATGTTGTGGTTCACCGGTCTTTCCGGCGCCGGCAAATCCACGCTGGCGCATGCCGTCGAAGAACACCTGCACCAGATGGGCTGTCGTACTTTTACGTTCGATGGTGACAATGTGCGCCACGGGCTTTGTTCCGACCTGGGATTTTCATCTGACGATCGCGTCGAGAATATTCGCCGCGTCGGAGAAATGGCCAAGCTATTTCTGGAAGCGGGCGTGATTGCGCTTACCGCGTTTATTTCTCCGTTCCGCGCTGATCGCGAGAAGGTGCGCTCACTGGTGCCGCATGGGGAATTTTTTGAAATCTATTGCCGATGTCCGGTGGAAATCTGTGAGAGGAGAGATGTAAAAGGACTCTACAAGCGCGCTCGGGCGGGCGAGATTAAAAATTTTACCGGCATTTCTTCGCCCTATGAAGAGCCGCAAGACCCGGAACTGGTTGTGGCTACGGGCGCTCTATCTTTGCAGGATTCCGTAGCTCAGGTCGTCCAACTATTGCGCGAGCGCGGCGTGATTGAAAAAGAAAAGTCGTGGCCTTGAAGGTAAACATGAATCTGCTTGAAAGAGTGGAAGCCATTGCCCGGGAAGCAGGCGCCGTGATCATGAGCATCTATGCGCGGGAATTTTCGGTGCTGGAAAAGGAAGATCTTACTCCGCTTACCGAAGCAGACGCAGCAGCACATGAAATCATAGTCCGCCGTTTAAAAATGTTGCGTCCACCACTATCTATTCTTTCCGAAGAAGCCGTGGGAGATTTTTCCGGGGCAGATAATGCCGGATGTTACTGGCTGGTCGATCCGCTGGATGGCACCCGGGAGTTCATTAAGCGCAATGGCGAGTTTACGGTCAATATTGCATTGATCGAAAAGGGCCGCTCCATTTTAGGGGTGGTATATGCACCAGCGCTCAATGCGGCTTACATTGCCGCTGAAGGAGTGGGGTCATTCAAAGTCACAGCAGGCGGTATCCAAGTACCGATTCGTGTTACTGAGCATACTGAAGGGGCGTCCTGGCGCGTAGTGGGAAGCCGTTCCCATGCAGGGAATTCCCTGACCGAATTTCTGCAACAGCTCGGCATATATGAAATGAAGCCTATGGGAAGTTCTCTGAAATTCTGTCTGATAGCGGAAGGGGAAGCCGATGTTTACCCGCGACTGGGGTCGACCTCGTTATGGGATACCGCAGCTGCTCAATGCGTGGTGGAACAGGCTGGCGGCGGCGTGATTCAATTAAGCGGCGCGCCGCTCTCTTACCAGAACCCTGCCGCCTTGCTTAATCCTTTTTTTCTGGCTCACGGAAAAAGCACAGCCAACTGGATCAAGTTGGCTGTCGGCTTAAAATAAATGCATACCGGAATTTTAATTCCGGCGAGAATAATTCCGGACGAGAGAACGGCTTTACTTTCCGAATTTATAACGCTGTGCCGCGATCCATTTGCTGGCTTCTTCAAGGGTCACCTTGCCATCTTTATTTGCATCCATTTGCTTGAAGTTAGCCTTGATGACTGCAAATTTCCCTTTTTCCGCCTTCGCCAGCTCCTCCTCGCTAAGGCCGCCATCTCCATTGGTATCAACCTCTTTGAATGCCTCAGCCACGGTTTGTTTTTTTCCGGCAGCGGGGTTGGTAGCACTGACTCCGGACGCACTGGTATCAGCGGCAAAAGAAGTCTGTGCAAACAAAAAAACAGCTGCTCCAAGTATGGCTTTGTTCATATTTTTCTCCTGAAATTAAATATAACGGGGGTAGTGCTAAAAGTAGCTATTGCAGGGTTTAACCATGGCAATAGAAACGCAGTAGTTTAAATATCGTTGACAAGTGTGCGCGCAAGAAATCTGGTTGTCGACATAACTTTTTCATTCAGGTCGCCGTCACACTGGTCAATGGATTAAAAAATTTTACCGGCAGCTATTTTGAATAGTCCTGCTGCCGTCTGCCATTTTTAGTACAATCAATTAATGAACTATAACCCTGACATCTGATTGACTTGCTTGCATGAAATTAATTCCAACAATTCTTTGTGGCGGCGCGGGTTCACGGCTTTGGCCGGTTTCCCGCGAACTGCATCCCAAACCATTTATCCGCTTGGCGGATGGGCAGAGCCTGCTGCAAAAAGCCTGGCTGCGCGGCGTAGCGCAGCCGCATGTAGGGGAGACCCTCACGGTGACTAACCGCGAACTGTTCTTCAAGACTCAGGATGAGTATCGCGAAGTGGCCGGTATCCCACACAAAAATCTTGCCAATAGTTATATCCTCGAACCTTTTGGCCGCAACACCGCTCCCGCCATCGCTGCGGCAGCACTGGAAGTCGCTGCCAGTCATGGTGACGATGCGCTTTTGCTGGTGCTCGCTGCCGATCATCTGATCACTGATCAACCCGCTTTTGCGCAAGCGGTTGCACAGGCCATGCAACTGGCCGCGCAAGGCAAGCTGGTCACCTTTGGCATCCAGCCGGAAAAGCCGGAAACCGGCTACGGCTATATCGAAGCGAATGGCAACACAGTGTTGCGTTTTGTCGAAAAGCCCAGCCTGGAAAAAGCGCAGGAGTATGTGAAGTCTGGCAATTATCTATGGAACTCCGGCATGTTCTGTTTCGCGGCGGGCACCATCCTGCGCGAAATGCAATTGCACTGCCCGAAGATTCTGGCCGCCACCCGCACGTGTCTCGAACAATCCCGCCGGATACAAAGCGCAAGCCATATTCAGGTCGAGCTGGATCCGGAGACTTTTCGCCTGGTACCCGATGATTCCATCGACTACGCCGTTATGGAAAAATCCAAAAATGTTGCTGTGGTGCCCTGCACTATCGGCTGGAGCGATATTGGCTCGTGGAACGCACTGGGCGATCTCACCGCCCCTGATGTAGACGGCAACCGCATTGAGGGTGAAGTCATGCTGCATGATGTCAGCAACTGTTACATTCAGAGCAAGCAGCGTATCGTCGGCGCCGTAGGCATCAATAATCTTATCGTCATTGATACCCCGGATGCTGTTCTGGTTGCAGACCGCAGCCGCGCGCAGGATGTGAAGCACCTCTACACCCGCCTGAAAGCCGAGGGGCATGAAACGCACAAATTGCACACCACCGTGCATCGTCCCTGGGGCACATATACTGTGCTGGAAGAAGGCTCGCGTTTCAAGATCAAACGTATTGTGGTTAAACCTGCGGCCAGCCTGAGCCTGCAAATGCATCACCATCGCAGTGAGCATTGGATCGTCGTGAGCGGAATGGCAAAGGTCGTCAATGGCGAGCAGGAACTTTTCATCAACACCGATGAATCCACCTACATCCCTGCCGGCCACAAACACCGGCTGGAAAATCCCGGCGTGGTTGATCTGGTCATGATCGAAGTGCAAAGCGGAGAATATCTGGGTGAAGATGATATCGTACGCTTTGATGATGTGTATGGCCGCCACAATTAAAGCAGCCGGTTGTTCAAGTTGCTGAGGGTTCGCCCCGATATCATCCCATAAATTTTTACTCATTAAAGAAACTCTGATGACTCAAAAGCGCGCATTAATCACCGGGGTGACCGGTCAGGATGGCTCCTATCTTGCCGAATTCCTGCTGGCAAAAGGTTATGAAGTCCATGGCATCAAGCGTCGCGCGTCGCTGTTTAATACCGCACGGGTCGATCACATTTATGAAGATCCGCATGTCAAGAATCAGCAATTCGTGCTGCACTATGGCGACCTTACCGACTCTTCCAATCTGACTCGCATTATCCAGCAAGTGCAGCCTGACGAAGTCTATAACCTCGGGGCGCAGTCTCATGTAGCAGTGAGTTTTGAATCCCCGGAATACACCGCCGATGTGGATGGCATGGGCACGTTGCGGCTGCTGGAAGCAATCCGGATTCTGGGGCTGGAAAAAAAGACGCGCTTCTATCAAGCCTCCACATCGGAACTCTACGGCCTGGTGCAAGAGACCCCGCAGAAAGAAACCACACCGTTCTATCCGCGCAGCCCTTATGCAGTCGCCAAGCTGTACGCCTATTGGATCACGGTCAACTATCGCGAGGCTTATGGGATGTATGCCTGCAACGGAATATTATTCAACCATGAGTCACCGCGCCGCGGCGAAACATTCGTGACGCGCAAAATTACGCGCGGACTTTCCAATATTGCGCAAGGGCTGGAGTCCTGTCTTTACATGGGCAACATGGATGCGTTGCGCGACTGGGGACACGCAAAGGATTTCGTGAAAATGCAATGGTTGATGCTGCAGCAGGACAAGCCCGAGGACTTCGTCATCGCGACCGGCATGCAATATTCGGTACGTGACTTCATCCGCATGAGTGCGGCGGAACTCGGGATCACATTGCGTTTCAAGGGTACCGGTCTGGATGAAAAAGCAGTGGTCGAACGCATAGAGGGGGACAAGGCGCCCGCACTGAAACCCGGTGCCGAAATCATAGCGGTGGATTCGCGTTACTTCCGGCCAGCCGAGGTGGAAACACTGCTGGGTGATCCCAGCAAGGCCAAACAGAAACTTGGCTGGGTGCCGGAAATCACACTGGCGGAAATGGTCCGCGAGATGGTGGCTTATGATCTGGAACAGGCGCGCAGCCACGCGCTGCTCAACAAGCACGGATATAAAGTGATCGTCTCCAGGGAGGGTTGAACGTGGCGCGTAATATTGCCCAGGCAATTTTTGTGGCGGGCCACCGCGGCATGGTGGGCTCCGCCATCGTGCGTCGGCTGGAGTCACTGGGATATCGAAACATCATCACCCGCACTCACGCCGAACTGGACCTGAAGCGCCAGGTTGAAGTCGAAAAATTTTTCCACGACCAGCATGTGGATCAGGTATATCTTGCAGCGGCAAAAGTAGGCGGGATACACGCCAACAATACTTACCCGGCCGAATTCATTTACGAAAACCTGATGATGGAATGCAATCTCATCCATGCGGCGCATATTGCCGGTGTGCAGAAGTTGCTGTTCCTCGGTTCGTCATGCATTTATCCCAAGCTGGCCGCGCAGCCCATGCGCGAAGATGCATTGTTGACCGGCACACTGGAAGCCACGAATGAGCCTTACGCGATTGCCAAGATTGCCGGAATCAAATTGTGTGAAAGTTATAATCGTCAATATGGCCGCGATTATCGCAGCGCCATGCCCACCAATTTGTACGGCCCGAATGACAATTTCCATTCCGAAAATTCGCATGTGATCCCGGCATTGTTGCGCCGCTTTCACGAGGCGGTGCAATCGACGGAAAATGAAGTTGTAGTGTGGGGGAGCGGCAAACCCATGCGTGAATTTTTGCATGTGGACGATATGGCGGCAGCCAGCGTGCATGTGATGGAGCTGGATGAAAAAATGTATCGTGGGCATACCCAGCCTATGCTTTCTCACATCAATGTGGGCAGCGGTGTGGATTGCACCATACGCGAACTGGCGGAAACAATAGCGCACGTCACCAGCTTTACCGGCCGCCTAAGTTTCGATGCCGGCAAACCGGATGGAACGCCGCGCAAATTGATGGACGTCTCACGTCTTCAGGCACTCGGATGGCAAGCGAAAATTGGTCTGGAAGAGGGATTGCACGATGCTTACAAGTGGTTTCTCGCAAACCAGCAGCAGCTTAAAGAGTGACGTGCCCACTGTTCGCTCAGCACCAATTTTTGGAACGTTTAAAATAAAAAAGGACTCAGAGTTATCCGAGTCCTTGCTTGATGGTGGGTCGTGGTGGACTTGAACCACCGACCAAAGGATTATGAGTCCTCTGCTCTAACCAACTGAGCTAACGACCCGAAAAGTTTAGTGGCGCCAGTTTAGTTTTCGCTATCCAGAAAGCTTTTCAGCTTTTCCGAACGCGAGGGATGACGAAGTTTGCGCAGCGCCTTGGCTTCGATCTGGCGGATACGTTCACGCGTCACATCGAATTGCTTGCCCACTTCTTCCAGCGTGTGATCGGTATTCATTTCGATGCCGAAACGCATACGCAATACTTTGGCTTCACGCTGTGTCAGGCTATCCAGAATATCCGAGGTCGCACCGCGCAGGCTTTCGTAAATTGCCGCATCAATAGGTACGGCGGTATGCGAGTCTTCAATAAAATCACCCAAGTGCGAATCGTCGTCATCTCCCACTGGGGTTTCCATCGAAATCGGCTCTTTGGCGATTTTGAATATCTTGCGGATTTTATCTTCCGGCATTTCCATCTTGATGACCAGCGTCGCGACATCCGGCTCTTGCCCTGTCTCTTGCATGATCTGCCGCGAGATGCGGTTCATCTTGTTAATGGTTTCGATCATGTGCACCGGGATACGGATGGTGCGCGCTTGATCGGCAATCGAGCGGGTGATTGCCTGACGTATCCACCAGGTGGCGTAGGTCGAAAATTTATAACCGCGACGGTATTCAAATTTGTCCACCGCTTTCATCAGGCCGATGTTGCCTTCCTGAATCAGGTCGAGGAATTGCAACCCACGATTGGTATATTTTTTGGCGATTGAAATCACCAGGCGCAGGTTGGCCTCGATCATGTCGCGCTTGGCGCGGCGAGCTTTGGCTTCGCCGTTGGTCATTTGCCGGTTGATTTCCTTCAGGTCGCGAATCGGAATACCAACGCGCTGCTGCAAATCCAGCAGCCGTTTTTGCTGCTCTACAATGGCATGCTGGTAACGCTCCAGCGTTTCACCATAAGGTTTTTTGCTCTTCAGTTCCTGCGCGACCCATAGCAAATTATCTTCATTGCCCGGAAAGGTTTTGATGAAATGCGGACGTGGCATTTTGCCTTTGGTGACGCACATTTCCTGGATGCTGCGTTCGCTGCGACGTACTTCTTCAACCAAGCCGCGCATAGTGTCGCACAAGGCATCCACCTGTTTCGCGGAGAAACGGAATTTCATCAGTTCATCAGAAATACCAGCCTGTAATTTGTCATACTGTTTGCTGCGATAGCCATATTTATCGTAAACCTTTCCCAGCTTGTTAAACAATTCGGTAATCACCGCGAAACGCGCCAACGCGTCCGCTCTCAATTGCGCCAGATTGGCCGCAGCGGCAGCAGCAGCGGCTTCTTCGTCTTCCTCTTCTTCAACGGCGTCAGCGGCACTGATGTCTTCTACATCGTCATTGCTGTCTGCGGCGATAATGGTTTCATCTACGACGTCCACAAAGCCGTCAATCAGCTCGTCGATGCGCATCTGATTGTTTTCGATTTTTGTGGCTAACGCGAGGATTTCAGCGATGGTCGCAGGACACGCGGAAATCGCCTGAATCATATGTTTCAGGCCTTCTTCGATACGTTTGGCGATCTCGATTTCTTTTTCGCGGGTGAGCAATCCGACCGTGCCCATTTCACGCATATACATACGCACCGGATCAGTGGTGCGGCCGAATTCCGAGTCCACCGTGGAAAGCGCGGCCTCGGCTTCTTCCACCGCATCTTCATCTGCCACGGCCGGCGCGGCATCCGTCATGATGAGCGCTTCAGCGTCAGGGGCCACGTCGTACACCAAGACGCCCATCTCATTAATCATGCTGACCACGCCTTCGATCTGCTCGACTTCGAGCATATCGGGCAAATGGTCGTTGATTTCCGCGTAAGTCAAATAGCCGCGTTCTTTGCCCAGCACGATCAAGGCTTTCAGGCGCGTGCGCCTTGCCTCGATGTCCTGCAACTGATCAATGATCGGCTGTTCGATAACGACAGCTTGTTTCCTGACCAGCTTTTTTTTGTCTTTAAGTTTTGCCATGTTCATATTCCTAATTTGCGTAAAGGCCGCAGAAAAGCGGCGGATTATACCCGTTCCATCAACTTTTTCCTACTCTCGCCAGACGTTGTAAAAACCGGTATTGCTCGCGTTCCGGGTCGGTCAGGCTGGATACCCCTTTCGCCTCCAAGGCTTGAAGCTGCAGGCGGCTTTGACCTTCGTTGAATTTGCTGATCAGCCCGGAAAATTCGGCAGTGACGTCAAAATCCTCGCCCCAATTCAGCATATCCGCCTGTGCGGCGGCCCATATTTTTTCATGGCTGGTGCCTTGAAACATCTGTACCAGCATAAGACTGCTTAGCATGAAATCGGTTTCACGCAATACCATCAGCAACGCTAAAGCCGCCTCCGCATCCGCACCTTGACCGCGCCATTCGCCAGGCACTTGCTGCCCCAGTTGAGGTTGCGCAATCAGGCATTGCAACAACAGCCGGTGTGGCGAGGGCGGAGTGCGCCCAGCTTTTTGAAAAGCCATACGCTGCGCACGCGCCACCGGTTTAATTTCATACAACGCCTCCAACTCCGCCTGGCTGACACCGGCAAGTGCGGCCACTTCCTTGCGCAATAACAAAGCAGTGGCAGGGGCAATAATTGCGGTCAGTAAAGGTTTGGCACGTTGCAATAATTGGTTGCGTCCTTCCTGGTGATGCAAATCCAGTTCCGCACTGATCTCACGTAATAGGTAAGCCGACAGTGGCATGGCTTCCTGCATGCGCTGCTCGAAAACAGCTTTGC
>JBDTPU010000164.1:0-2624 GCA_039932535.1 Gallionella sp.
CTTCGTCTTTTTCTTTTTTCACTGCTTCGCGTTCGATCTTGAGTTGAATCAGGCGGCGATCCAGTTTATCCATCACCTCGGGCTTGGAATCGATTTCCATTCTGACGCGCGCGGCGGCTTCGTCAATTAAATCAATCGCCTTGTCCGGCAGAAAGCGGTCAGTGATGTATCTATGGGAAAGCTCCGCAGCCGCGATGATGGCCGGGTCGGTGATGTCCACGCCATGATGCAGCTCGTACCTTTCCTGTAAGCCGCGCAGGATCGCAATGGTCGCTTCCACGCTCGGTTCATCCACCAGCACTTTCTGGAAGCGGCGTTCCAGCGCGGCATCTTTTTCGATGTATTTGCGATATTCATCCAGCGTGGTCGCACCTACGCAGTGCAATTCGCCGCGCGCCAGCGCAGGCTTCAACATATTGCCCGCATCCATCGCACCTTCCGCCTTGCCCGCGCCGACCATGGTGTGCAGCTCGTCGATGAACACGATGATGCGCCCTTCTTCCTGCGCAATTTCCTTGAGCACGTTCTTCAGGCGCTCCTCAAATTCGCCACGATATTTGGTGCCGGCCAGCAATGCCGCCATGTCCAGGCTCAGCACCTTCTTGTCCTTAAGCGACTCAGGCACTTCGCCGTTGATGATGCGCTGCGCCAGGCCTTCGACGATGGCGGTCTTGCCCACACCGGGCTCGCCGATCAGCACCGGATTATTTTTGGTGCGGCGTTGCAAAACTTGAATGGCGCGGCGAATTTCATCATCGCGCCCGATCACCGGGTCGAGCTTGCCCTGGCGGGCGCGTTCGGTCAGATCGATGGTGTATTTTTTCAGCGATTCGCGCTGACCTTCGGATTCGGCGCTGCCGACCGTCTCGCCGCCGCGCACATTGGTGATGGCCTGCTCCAGCGGCGCACGGGTTACGCCATGCTGTTTGAGCAAGCGTCCGGTCTCGCCTTTGTCATCGCAAGTCGCGAGCAGGAACATCTCCGAGGCGATGAACTCGTCGCCGCGCTTCTGCGCAGCCTTGTCGGTCAGGTTGAGCAGATTGGACAAATCGCGCCCGACCTGCACTTCGCCACCGTGGCCTTCCACCTTGGCGAAGCGCTCGACAGCGTCTTTAAGCGCGGTCTTTAACGACGCGACATTGCCGCCGGCGCGCGCCAGCAGGGAAGCCGCGCCGCTATCGGCATCGTTGAGCAAAGCCAGCAGTAAATGCTGCGGCTCGATGAACTGGTTGTCCGCACCCACCGCCAGACTCTGGGCATCGGACAGGGCTTGCTGGAACTTTGTGGTAAATTTGTCGAAACGCATGGTCACTCCTTAGTATTGGCAATTGTTCTTGTAATGGAGGGAGTTACGGTTAATTTCAAGTGGCTGAAGAGAGTTTTGTGCGCTGACGCACAGAGCAAAAATTGCCTGTTTATCGTACAATATTACCCAACTCATATAGATAACTTTACTGTTCCCAAGTGAGGTCAAAATGAGGCTAAAAAATTCTCAGAGCGTGCGCAATGCGCTCTTAAAATATGCACGGTTCAACCGTTAACTAATGGTTGTTCGTCCGCATCAAGGGGAATACGAATGAATAGCAAAATTTTAATCGTTTGGATAGCAAGCATTATCGCAGCGGCCTGTGCTATTCCGCTGGCCTATGCGGATGATGAAAAATTCAGTTTGGCGGGCGGATTCGACTCACATTCCAACCAATATGAAGTTGGCCCTTGGGTCTTCAAATTCGCCGCGCCTGCCGGGGTCTCGAGTACAGCCGGTATTCCCGGGATGGAACACAGGACAACGGGCGCTCCCGGTAGCGCTCTGTCTGGTGATACCGAAGCAGCGGCCAGCTACAACCTTTATGCGGGAGGTGCCTGGACTCCCCAGATTGATTTAACCGGCAAGGTTAAAGTCAATAATCTGGCCGATAAAAGCAAGTTTTTCGGCCTCAATCAAAATGATTACGCAGCACAAATGGATGTCTATCAAAACCTGAATAAATTCACCGCAAAGGGTTCGTTGGGTTCCAAAATTTTAGGCGGCCAGAATGGAATTACACTGAACCCGCTGCTCTATGGATCGTTCGGCGGTATTTACCAGCTCACCGAAAAAACCAGCACGGGTGTCGATATGCGCTTATCGCAAGATCCCTCTTCAGTGCAACAGGAACTCAGCGCTTATATCAGTTATAGGCTAGACAACAACTTCAAAGCCCGCGGCTATGTGCTCAGAGGATTATCCAACGGCAATTCGAATAATGCCGTTGGTGGACAAGTTTATTATGGGTTTTAATGTAACTGAATGCTGAGGCAGGCCGATTTCTGCCCGGTTGTTGTCCACCTTCACACCTTCCCAAGACAGTCCAGGCTGGGTTAATCTGCATCTCTTGCAAACCCTTGGAAATACCCATGCTTGAATCCGAGCTCGCCTCAGCTATCCGCCGCAATGTCAGCAACTCACTCGATGAAGATATTTACACCGGTGACCTGAGCGCGCAATTGGTGCCTGAAGCGCTGATCTCAACCGCGCAAGTCAGCACCCGCCAACCCGGTGTGTTATGCGGCACGGGATGGCTCGATGAATGTTTTCGCAGACAAGACCCGGGCTGTGCAATTCACTGGCTGGCAAAAGACGG
>JBDTPU010000165.1:0-8526 GCA_039932535.1 Gallionella sp.
CTCGGTATGCGGCTTTGATGTTCGTCCCATGCAAGAACCTTTAAATTTGCTTGCTTCATAAAAATTGAAGCAACCGCAACCAAGGCTAAATGCCAAACTTGTTAGACTTATCCCCTTTTCCTTCCGTCCGCTCGGTGCGCTAGCGTACACAAGATATGAGGGAGGATAATTTGGGGGAAATGACTCTAATAGGGTGGGCTATAGAAGAGCCGGATAAAACATTGAAGGGGTGCAGTTGAGAAGGCGCTTAAAGCGATGGAAAAACAAATCGCCTTAAACGTCCCCGATAAACTCCAGTGCATTACCATCCGGATCGCGGCAAAACACAGCACGACGACCAGACTGGCTGAGGGTGTAAACAACCTCAGCCTGATCTAATTGCATTATTAACTTTGCAATATCCGATACTGCCAGTGCAACGTGGCGGTCGCGCCCGCCATGCGCGGGACGCTTCAAGCCTGCTTCCGGATCGGGGAGCAACATTAAATGAATCTGCTGTTTATCGGCGACGTTGTACCACACGCCCTCGAAACTCATCGTCGGGCGATCGGGGTTGGGGCGCAAGCCGAGCACGCCTTCGTAAAAGGCGCGCGATTGGGTCAGGTCAGTGGTCAGGAAGGTAGCGTGAAGAATTCCGGTGATCATCACAATTTTACCGGCACTACTTTTCCTGCCGCCAACTTGGCGCGTCGCCTTGCTTCCTCAGTATCCTTGCCGGTCGCCAAAGCTACGCCCATACGGCGGCGCGCGAATGATTCCGGCTTCCCGAACAAACGAATGTCTGACTGCGGAACTCGCAGCGCTTCTGCCACACCTGCAAAGGCGATACCTTTTGCTTCATGCTGTCCGTAGATCACTGCACTCGCGCCGGGCGCGCGGAGGCTGACATCCACCGGCAAGCCGAGAATGGCACGGGCATGCAACTCGAATTCGTTCTGTACTTGCGAGCACATCGTGACCATGCCGGTGTCGTGCGGGCGCGGGCTGACTTCGCTGAACCACACCTGGTCACCTTTGACAAACAATTCCACACCGAAAATACCCAGGCCGCCGAGATCGTCCGTCACTGTTTTTGCCATGTCACGCGTGCGCTGTAAAGCCAATGGCGACATGGCTTGTGGCTGCCAGCTTTCGACGTAATCACCGTGCACCTGCACATGGCCGATCGGTTCGCAAAAATACGTTTCGGTGTTGCCATCCGCACCGATTGCGCGCACGGTGAGTTGGGTTATTTCATATTCGAAACGGATCAGCCCTTCCACAATCACTCTGCCCTGATTCACCCGGCTGCCGCTGGCGGCGTAGTTCCATGCCACTTCCACCTCAGATGCATTATCCACTTTGGATTGTCCTTTGCCGGATGACGACACCACCGGCTTGATGATGCACGGATAGCCGATGTCGTTGTCAATCGCGTCACGCATCTCGGCCAGACTATCGGCGAATTGATACGGTGAGGTCGGCAAGCCCAGTGTCTCGGCAGCCAGACGGCGTATGCCTTCGCGGTTCATGGTCAGGCGTGCGGCACGTGCGGTGGGAATCACGCGTGCCAGTCCTTCGCGCTTGATTTGCTCGAGCATATCGGTGGCGATGGCCTCGATTTCCGGCACGATGATATGCGGCTGCTCCTGCTCAATCAGCGCGCGCAATTGTTTGCCGTCTGCCATGTTGATGACATGTGCGCGATGCGCTACCTGATGACCGGGCGCATTGGCGTAGCGATCCACCGCGATGGTTTCCACACCGAGACGTTGCAGCGCGATGATGACTTCCTTGCCCAGTTCGCCACTGCCCAACAGCATGACGCGGATCGCGGAAGGTGTGAGCGGCGTACCGATAATTAGCGGCTGGTCTTGTGTGTTCATGCAGTGATTTTTAAGGAAATCTGTGCGAAATTATACACACTGAGGTATGAATTTTCTGAGGCAAGATTTTTTTGTCCAACAACAGGAGTAACATGAACTGTTCATTTTCAATCGCAAGGAGTAAGTCATGACGAACATTGTGCAATTATTGGGTGAGGAAGCAGAGTATTTATTGAAGTATCAGTGTAGCGGCATTCACAAGGAGGCGCTGCATTTACCGGGACCGGATTATGTGGATCGCGTGGTGGCGATGAAAGATCGCAAGATAGGTGTGCTGCGCAGTTTGCAAGCCCTGTATGGGCATGGCCGTTTGGCAAATAGCGGCTATCTATCAATATTGCCGGTAGATCAGGGCGTGGAACATTCCGCTGGCGCGTCGTTCGCACCCAACCCGATTTATTTCGATCCGGAAAATATTCTCAAGCTGGCGATAGAAGGCGGCTGCAATGGCGTGGCTTCCACACTCGGCGTGCTGTCGTCGGTAGCGCGACGCTATGCACACAAGATTCCATTCATCGTCAAAATCAATCACAACGAAATGTTGACCTATCCCAATATTTACGACCAGACGCTATTTGCCAGCGTGGATCAGGCTTTCGATATGGGTGCAGTGGCGGTAGGCGCAACGGTGTTCTTCGGCTCGGAGCATTCGCGCCGACAAATTCAAGAAGTGTCCGAAGCATTCGAGCACGCGCATGAATTGGGCATGGCGACTATCCTGTGGGCTTACTTGCGCAATCCGGCGTTCAAAACTGCCGACAAGGACTACCACGTTGCTGCCGACCTGACCGGGCAGGCCAATCATCTTGCCGCCACCATCAACGCCGATATCGTGAAGCAGAAAATGGCCGAGAACAACGGCGGCTATAACGCGATCAAATTCGGCAAGACCCATCCCAAGGTATACAGCGAACTGACCACCGATCATCCGATTGATCTGGCGCGTTATCAGGTGGCGAACTGCTATATGGGACGCGCAGGCCTGATTAATTCCGGTGGCGAGTCGGGCAAGAATGATTTACAGCAGGCGGTGCGTACGGCGGTAATCAACAAACGCGCGGGCGGAATGGGATTGATTTCCGGACGCAAGGCATTTCAGAAACCGATGCAGGAAGGTGTCGCTTTGCTCAATGCGATTCAGGATGTGTATCTGGATAAAGCGGTGACGGTGGCGTGATTGAATGACACCAGTTTTCTGGCAGGAATTTTATCGGTTTGTCAGCGTCAACAATGGTAAAAAATCTGGAACGGTTCAGGCCGGTATAACAATGGCCTGTGATTTCTTTGCGATTCCGCCACGCTTGAGCATGGAAAGATATTCCGCTTCGTTGTGCTCGACCACTTTCGACAAGTAGGCTATGTTTTTTTCTATCGACTCCAGGTAATAATTGTTCTCGACCCCCATCATGTCTTTAAAATGAAAGCTCAGCTTGGTGTATATGCCGCCAAATGCGCCGTCGAGTTTTTGTCGGGTGTTTCCATAAAACGATTTGGTCTTGCACAACAGATCGTAGGTATTCTGGTAATTTCCAAAATGCGCTTCCTTGAATTCCAGATACAAGAATAGCAATTTTTCCAGATAGGCGCGGTCAGCCATTTGCCCGGTCAGGTCGGCGGTGACCACAATTTGCCCGAGCAGGCGGGTGCGCTCATCGGGAAAATCAATCTCGGAAAGATTCAGCGCAGGGTCGGTAGCGCTGATCATCGCTTCCAGCGAAGCTGGAAAACAGGATGGAACACGTCTTCCGAGGAAATAAATCCTCATGAAGGCTATACCGCGTTTGACATGCATCTGCGTATATTGTGCACCGGTGCCGCCTTCCTCACCGTCCAGCTGTGCGTAGCCGATATCGTGCATCAGCGTGGCGATCATGATTAGCGTCATTTCCTGGTCGGTCAGACGGGTGCCGGAAAGATGCACACCATGTATCAGCCTCACCGCACACAGAAAAACATCCAGCGTATGGGGCAGGTCATGGTAAAGCGTTTTGATGGAGCTATAGCCCGGATATTCGCCATGAAACAGGCGCACAACGTCATGAAAAATATTTTGAACCAGCGTGAAATCGTAGCGCGGGGCGATTCGGCGGACAATGCCGGTCGTCTTGACCCACACCAGGTCAGGATTGCTGTTGGCGAACAGGTTATTGATTTCGGCGGATGTTGGCGTATTTGCCATGCTCAAAAATTAGCGCGTTGTGTGGCTTGCGTTGTGTGGCTTCTAGCCCCTATCAGCTATCAGGGGCGCGCGCAATATATACAGCATAACGACAATAAATGGAAGGGCTATTGTGTTGTTTTACTAATAGGGGTAAGGCGCGCTGCATTCCGGTGTTTTTGATTCACATCCAGTTTCCACGATAGCAAAGTGGCGGCGACGATGAGTGACGCGCCTAACCAGTCGCGTATTTTCATCGCTTCATTGGCGAGTAAATACGACGAGACCGCAGCGGCCACCAGCTCAAACAGAAACAACAGCATGGCGCGATTGGAGAGCAGATGGGTGACGCCGTATTGCACGGCAAACCCGGTGGCGCACAGGGTAATGCCGAGCAGGCCGAGTAATAGCCAGGTTTGCGCATCCATCTGCAGCAATTGGGTTGCTACGCCGCCATGCCACCACAACACCGGCGCGGTCAACAAAGCGGTGCCCAGCAACACGCCAAAAGATTTCGTTTCCACACTCAAATATTCAGCTCGCCGCGATACCACATTCGAAAGGGCGAAGCTCATGCCCGCCGATAGCCCTATCCATTCGGAAATATTTTGCGGCAAGGGCAAGCCGTGCTGCGGTTCCCACAACATGATGGCTGCGCCGCTCAAGGACAGCGCCATGACCAGATAGCCGTAGCGATTAAGCCGCTCACCCAATAACCAATAGGAAAATATAATCGTCCATAACGGCGCGAGATAAAACAACAATAGCACGCGCATCACTTCGCCATGCAGCATCGCCAGCACGTAACCCAGATTTGCCCAGCCCGCGCTCAATACCAGGCTTGCTGCCCACCACCCCGATTTAGGAAGCTCGCGCCAAACGCGCGGCAGCATGAATGCGCCACACAATACTGCCAGCGAATAAGTAATCAGCGTTGCCAGCGGGCCGGTCACACCGTTTTCCTGTAACGCGCGGTAGGGATACCAGATCAGTCCCCACACCAGCGCACCGCTCAGGATCCCGGCAACGGGTAATACATTTTGTTTTGATGGCACTGGCCAGACCCTTATATAATGCGCAACTTTTCGCTGTCAAATAACTCTCCAAAGACCTCTACGCAACGTTACGAACGCAGGTCAGACAAGGAGAGAAGCGGCGAAAAACCGGAGTGTACGATTGTTTGCCGCTATCACGCCCCCGGATTTTGAGCCGCTTTTCGACGCAGTATCACCAAGCGCATAACCAATGACTTGGTTGGCGCAGTTTGCCAACTTAGTCAGATGGCTAGTTGTTTAACCAGTAGTTGCGCAGAGGTCTTTAAATGAATCCGGACTTAGAAAAACTCCAGCCCTATCCGTTCCAGAAACTCACTGCGTTATTTCGCGGCATTCAGCCCAACCCCGACTATCGAGCCATCAACTTGTCCATCGGCGAACCGAAGCACGCCACAGCGCAATTCATCCGCGAGGCATTGACGAACAATCTCGATGGACTCGCGAATTATCCCACAACAGTCGGCAGCGACGCGTTGCGCAATACGATAGCAAACTGGCTGGCCGCGCGCTATGGCATTCCCGTACTCGATGCCAGGACTCAGGTGTTGCCGGTGAATGGCAGCCGCGAAGCGTTGTTCGCCTTTGCGCAGGCAGTTATTGATCGCAGCAAAAATAATTCCGCTGTGGTCTGCCCCAACCCGTTCTATCAAATCTACGAAGGCGCGGCACTCCTAGCTGGCGCCACGCCTCACTTTCTGAACACGCTGCCGGAAGATAATTTTGCGTTGAATTTTTCGCAATTGGCGGAACATATCTGGCAACGCACCCAGTTGATTTATGTGTGCTCGCCGGGCAATCCGAGTGGGCGCGTGATGCCGCTGGCCGAATGGAAAATATTATTTGAGATGTCCGACCGCTACGGTTTCGTGATCGCCGCGGATGAATGCTATTCCGAGATTTATTTTTCCGATAAACCATTAGGCGCGCTGGAAGCCGCGCATCGCCTGGGCCGCAGCGACTACAAAAATCTGATCATGTTTTCCAGTTTGTCGAAACGCTCCAATGTACCGGGCATGCGCTCCGGCTTTGTCGCGGGCGATGCCCAGGTGATCGAGAAATTTGCGCTGTATCGTACCTATCACGGCTCGGCAATGAATCCGGCGATACAGGCCGCCAGCATCGCCGCATGGAATGACGAAGCGCACGTTGCGGAAAATCGCCGCCTGTATACAGAAAAATTTACCCGGGCAGCGGAAATATTAAAACCCGTATTGCCCGTTACACTACCGGATGCGGGTTTCTATCTTTGGCTTAATCTGTCAGAAGCGGGGTTACCTACACCGATTGCCGACACGACCTTCGCGCAGGGCTTGTATCGCGACTATAATGTCACCGTGTTGCCCGGCAGCTATCTGGGCCGCAGTGCGAATGGTGTGAATCCAGGGGAAAATTTTGTGCGCCTGGCTCTGGTTCCAGGCACGGAAGAGACCGTGGAAGCCGCTCAACGCATTGCAAAATTCGTTGCAACGCTACACAGCAATTAAGCCGTTCGTCCTGCGCCTGTCCAAAGGCGGTTATGGCTAAACTGCTCATGGTTCGACAAGCTCACCACGAACGGATCAAATTAACAACTTTATAAATTTACTGAAAGTCATCATGGATCAATTGCAGCAAATCATCGAACAGGGTTTTGAACGCCGCGCCGAGATCACGCCGCGCAATGCCGATGCGCAGCTCAAAGAGGCGGTCGATAATGTGATTACCCAGTTGGATCAGGGCAAGCTGCGCGTCGCCGAAAAAATTGATGGCCAGTGGGTGACGCATCAATGGCTGAAAAAGGCCGTGCTGCTGTCATTCCGTCTGGAAGACAATGCTTTTATCAAGGGTGGCTTCACCAATTATTACGACAAGGTACCTTCCAAGTTTGCCGATTACAACAGCCGCGATTTCCGCGAAGGCGGCTTCCGTGTGGTGCCTCCGGCGGCGGCGCGCAAAGGCGCGTTCATCGCCAAAAATGTAATACTGATGCCATCCTATGTGAACATCGGCGCGTATGTCGATGAAGGCACCATGGTGGACACCTGGGCGACGGTCGGCTCTTGCGCGCAGATCGGCAAGAATGTGCATTTGAGTGGCGGCGTCGGTATCGGCGGTGTGCTCGAACCAGTGCAAGCCAATCCGACTATCATCGGCGACAATTGCTTCATCGGCGCGCGTTCCGAAATCGTGGAAGGCGTGATCCTGGAAGACAACGTCGTGATCTCGATGGGCGTGTTCATCGGCCAAAGCACCAGGATCTACGACCGCGAAACAGGCGAGGTCAGCTATGGCCGGGTACCATCAGGTTCTGTAGTGGTCAGCGGCAATCTGCCGGCCAAGGACGGCAGTTATAGTTTGTACTGCGCGGTGATCGTGAAGAAAGTGGATGCCAAGACCTTATCCAAGATAGGCATCAACGAATTGCTGCGCGGGATTTAAAAAATATCAGGTAGGGCTGGTTGAATAACAGCCGACATTTTAAGGAGGCACGATGATCATTACCCCATTACTGCAACTGGCCGCCAGCAAAAACGCTTCCGACTTGTTCTTCTCGGTCGGTGCGCCGGTCAACATCAAGATCGACGGCATCGCCATGCCGGTCAACGCACAGAATCTGGATGCAGAGGTCGTGAAACGCATTGCCTATGAGATGATGTCTCCGAAGCAGATCGCCGAATTCGAATCCGAACTGGAGATGAATTTTTCTTACCGTGCCGATGGCATCGGCAATTTCCGCGTCAGCGTTTTCCGCCAGCGCGGCGACATCGCCATCGTGGCTCGCCATATCAGAGCCAAGATCGGAAGCGCGGAAGACCTTAACCTGCCCGCCATACTAAAAGAGCTGGTGATGGAAAAGCGCGGTCTGGTGCTGGTGGTCGGTGCGACCGGCTCGGGAAAATCCACCACCTTGGCTTCGATGATCGAGCATCGCAACAACTCCACAACTGGCCATATTCTGACCATTGAAGAACCCATCGAATACATTTTCAACCACAACAAATCAATTGTTAATCAGCGCGAAATCGGCACCGACACACTCACCTATGAAAGCGCATTGTATAGCGGTATGCGCGAAGCGCCGGATGTGCTGATGATAGGCGAAGTACGTGATCGCGAGACACTCAAACATGCGCTGATCTTCGCGCAGACCGGGCATTTATGCCTGACCACTCTGCATGCCAACAATAGTTATCACGCACTGAACCGCATCGTGAATTTTTTTCCTTACGATGCACGCAGGAGTGTTCTGGCGGATCTGTCGATGTGTTTGCGCGCGGTAATTTCCCAGCGTCTGGTGCGCGGCGTGAATGGCACGCAAATGCCCGCTGTTGAAATTTTGCTGAATACATCATTGATAGCCGATCAAATCAAAAACGATGAGCTCGACAAGATTCGCGAGTCCATTGAGAAAAGTATTTCGATCGGTTCGCAAACCTTCGAACAAGCCCTCTACAAATTATTCAAGAAA
>JBDTPU010000166.1:0-3387 GCA_039932535.1 Gallionella sp.
AAAATGGCTGGCAAAAAAATAACATTGAGGGAATTATGCGTCTTCTGGAAAAAGCGGGTTTGATCGGTTTGGGTTTGGTTGCGGGCGTGTCTGTCAGCCTGCATTTCGCAGCGGTAGCCGACAAGGAAACCATTACCACGACGCTGCCGGTCGAGGAGTTGCGGGCGTTCTCCGAGGTATTCGGACGTATCAAAAGTGATTATGTTGAGCCGGTCTCGGATAAAAAATTAATCACGGATGCGATTGCCGGCATGTTGAACGGGCTGGATCCGCATTCCGCTTATCTGGATGCAGATGCATTCAAGGAACTGCAAGTCGGCACACACGGCGAATTCGGCGGGCTCGGTATTGAAGTCGGCATGGAAGATGGCGTAATCAAAGTCATCTCGCCGATTGAAGACACACCGGCCGATCACGCCGGTATCAAAAGCGGTGACTTAATCATCAAGATTGACGATACGCTGATCAAGGGCATGTTGCTGAACGACGCAGTAAAACGCATGCGCGGCAAGCCGGGCAGCAAGGTCGTCCTGACCATTATCCGCAAGGACGAGGTCAGGCCGCTTGAAATTACTGTGGTACGCGCGGTCATCAAGGTGCAAAGCGTGAAATCCAAATTGCTGGATCCTGGGTATGGGTTTGTCCGCATCACCCAATTCCAGGAAATGACCGGCCCGAATCTCGCCACCGCGCTGCAAAATCTGGTCAAACAAAACCAGGCACCGCTAAAGGGTTTGGTACTCGACTTGCGCAATGACCCGGGCGGTCTATTGACGGGAGCTGTTGCCGTTTCCTCCGCTTTTCTGCCCAAGGATGCACTGGTGGTTTACACCGAAGGCCGCACCGAAGATGCCAAAATGCGTCTGACCGCCAGCCCGGAAAACTACCTGCACGGCAAAGGCGAGAGTGATTATTTGCAAGCAATACCTGACACGATTAAAAGTGTACCCATGGTAGTGCTGGTCAACGCCGGCTCGGCATCTGCCTCTGAAATTGTTGCCGGTGCGCTGCAAGATCACAAACGTGCCGTCATCATGGGCGTGCAGACTTTCGGCAAAGGCTCCGTGCAAACTGTCCTGCCGCTGGGCAACAATACTGGAATCAAACTTACCACTGCACGCTATTACACACCGGGTGGGCGTTCCATACAGGCCAGAGGTATCGTGCCCGATATTCTGGTGGAAGATCCCGCCTCAGCTGGGCGTGACAGCGGCTTATTCCGTTTGCGTGAAGCGGATCTGGACAAGCACTTGATCAATGACAAAATGTCGGATGAAAAGCCCAGCACTCCAAGCAAGAACAAACTTCCTCTGCCCGATAGCAAACCGGATAACAAAGAAGACACAACCAAATTTGTACCGACTGAATTCGGCTCCAGAAACGACTATCAGCTTAATCAGGCGTTGAATCTTCTGAAGGGAATGCAAATCCTGCAAGGCAAATAATTTTGCCGGAAATTTGTTAACGGGAGGTCAACATGATTGATCAATCTGAACTGAATAAACAGCGCGAAATCGTATTCAGTTCAGAGCCTCCGGGGCAAGTAGAGCGTGCCTATCAGCTTTTGTCCGGACTGCCCGATTGCAAAGTGGAGTATGGCGATTCCCCGAGCACCTTACGCATCAGTTACAACTTGCACCACTACACGCTCCAGGGTCTGGAAGATGGCCTGACCCAGGAAGGATTCCATCTCGACCATAGCCCGCTGCACAGTATCGGACGCAAGGTAATTTACTACTGCGAAGATACCGCCTGCCACAACCTGGATATCCCGGCACCTGCAACCAAAAAGAACGAACGTGAAGTTTTCGTCAAGGCTTACGGTCAACAGCCGCACGGCGACCACGACGACACTCCGCCGGAATTGCGCGATTACAAGTAATTCCGGTTCCATTTAGATAACTCGGTTTTATCGGGAGCGCAAAGTGGTGGTAATGTTCTCTTTGCTATTGATCGGCAGCATCGCTGTCGCAATTCTTTACATTATCCGAATCAGGCGCAGGCTGTCTCGTGACGCCACTGAGCGCAAACAGTCCGAACAGCGCGAACAAACCCGTAATCATGTACTGGAACTGCTGGCTCATGGCGCGCCTCTTGCCACCATTCTCGAAGCCCTCTTACGGGGAGTGGAGCAGGAACAGCCGCAAATGCTGTGCAGCATTTTGCTACTCAACAACGAGGGCACACATCTGATGAGTGGTGCAGCACCCAGCCTGCCCGATTTCTACAACACCGCAATTAATGGCATCGAAATCGGCATCGGTGCCGGTTCTTGCGGCACCGCCGCTTTTACCGGACAGCGCGTCATCGTTGAAGATGTCCAGACCCATCCTTACTGGACAGCCTATCAGGAACTCACCGCCAAGGCCGGGCTGGGTGCGTGCTGGTCGGAGCCTATCCGTTCGGCTACCGGAAAAGTGCTGGGCACCTTCGCGATATATCATCATCAGGCACACCGTCCCACCGATGAAGAGATCCGGCTGATCGAACAAACCGCCAACCTGGCCGAAATCGCGCTGGGGCGTATCCGTGCCGATCAGGAACTCAAAAAAAGCAGGAAACTGCTCTCCGATATCCTGGAAAACGTCACCATCTATATTTATACCAAGGATACCCAAAGCCGCTACCTGTTCGCCAACCGCCTGTTGCGCGAACGGTTCGATGCGCCCATGGAAGAGATCGTGGGTTATGACGACAACAAGTTTTTCGACGCCGACACTGCCGCCCATATACGCAAGGGCGATCTGCGTGTATTGGAACAGGGCGAGACGCTCAAGATCGAAGAGACCAATCTGAATATCCTGACTGGTGTGACCGAGGTCTTTCTGACAGTCAAGCTGCCATTGCGGCACGAGGATGGCAGTATCTATGCTTTATGCGGAATTTCTACCGATATTAGCGAGCGTAAAGACATCGAAGAACACATGCAACACATGGCGCAATATGATGCCCTCACACATCTGCCCAACCGCGCATTATTCAACGACCGTCTGCAGCAGGCAATCGCTGCCGCCCAACGAAACAAGGCGCGGCTGGCGCTGATGTTTATTGATCTGGACAAGTTCAAACCGGTCAATGACACTTACGGTCACGCTGTGGGGGATGTGTTGCTGAAAGAGGTTGCGCTGCGCATTCAGAATTGTCTGCGTGAATCGGATACCGCAGCACGAATAGGCGGCGATGAATTCATTATACTGTTACCCGCCATCGAAACCAGGCAGGATGCCACCAAGGTCGGCGAGAAAATACTCCATGCCCTCAACCAGCCTTTTGCGCTGGCGGGACACACGCTGGAAATCTCCGGGAGCATCGGCGTTGCGGTCTATCCGGAACATGGCAAAAACGAGAAGCTGCTGGTGAAAAACGCTGACCTCGCCATGTACCATG
>JBDTPU010000167.1:0-2574 GCA_039932535.1 Gallionella sp.
CAAATTACTCCCGCAATTAAATCACTCTGGTCAAAGGCCATTCACGGTTCGATCACCGGATGAATATTCTGGTCGGCGAATTCTAGCCGTTTCTGCAGCGCGGCGGTGAGATGGATATTGCCCTGCCCATCCACCAGCATCGCCTCGGACAAGCCCATCTGCGTGGCTGCAGCACGCCAGCCATGCGCGCCTGCGATGAACAGCGGTTTTGAATCCGCATCGGACAACACGCCGGCACGTGTGCCATGGGTCAGGATCGTCACTGCCTGCACGCCCTGCATCGGATAACCGCTGCGCGGATTAATCAGATGGCAGTAGCGCACATTGCCGATCATGAAGTAACGCTGGTAGTCCCCCGAGGTGCCGATGGCCTCGCCGTCGTGCAGATCCAGAGTCGCCAGTGCGCCGGACTTGCGCGGATGCTGGATGCCGACGCGCCACGGATGTTTGCCATGCTGGCCCAGCGCCAGCACATTGCCGCCGATGTTGATCAGCGCATTGCGGATGCCCTGCTTGCGCAATAATTCCGCCGCGCGATCCAGCGCGTAGCCTTTGGCATAGCCGCCCAGATCCACCTGCACGAATTTATTTTTGCTCTCCGCCCGGCCGTGCACAATCGAGATGTCGCTCATCTGCGGATTGGCCGCGACTAATTCGGCGACTTGTTTTTCGTCCGGTTGCACCGGCTTGAATTCATCGGCGTGAAAGCCCCACAATTGTACCAACCCGCCGATCGCCGGATTAAACAAGCCTTGTGATTGCTGCGAAAGTTTCGTGGCATCTTGCAGTATCGCGACCAGCTCTGCCGAAATGGCCGCGCTGTCGCCTTTTGCGAATGCCGCATTCAATTCACTCAGTTCACTGGGTTGCCACGCGTGCAGCAAGTCGTGCAGCCGTTGAAACTCTTGCATCACCTCGCCTACCGCCTGCCGCGCGCGGGTTTCATTTTCGCCATACACGCTCACCTCTACCAGCGTGCCGAACACATAACCCTGCTGCTGATACAACGGCTCTTTGCCTTGGCAGGCAGCGAGCAGCAGGACGGCAACAATAGCGAATAGGCAGCGGAGCGGTGTAGTCACTATGGATTTTCCGCCGCTTCGATTTCCAGCGACGCGGCCAGCAAGGCCAAGCGCGACACCACCCCATATGCATAAAAACGGTTCGGCGTATCGTCCGGCTCGCACTCAGGATTTGGCATTGTGCAACAGGCTTTAAATGCCAGCGGTTCGAAATGCATGCCGACTGCGTTGAGATTTTCGTCCACGCCGCGGCTGGTATGCACGCGATAAAATCCGCCGACCACATAGTGGTCGATCATGTAAATCACCGGCTCGGCCACCGCTTCGTTGATTTGCTCAAAGGTATACACCCCTTCCTGGATCAACACATCCGAGACCGCCAAACCCTCTTTCACGACGGCCATTTTGTTGCGCTGCTTGCGATTCAGCCCGGTGATTTCGCTGCCATCCTTCACCGTCATGATGCCCATTCCGTAGGTCCCCGCATCAGCTTTGACGATGACGAACGGATCATGCTTCACGCCATACTCGGCATATTTGACACGGATTTTTTGCAGCACCACATCCACCTGTGCGGCGAGACATTCCTCCCCGACACGCTCCTGAAAATTGATCTGATCGCAAGTGGCAAAATACGGATTGATCAACCACGGGTCAATATCGACCAGTTCGGCAAATTCGCTGGCCACGCGATCATAGGCGCTGAAATGCTGCGACTTGCGCCGTGTGTACCAGCCCGCCGAAAGCGGCGGGAAAATCGACTGCTCAAGATTTTTCAGAATGTCGGGCACGCCGGCGGACAAATCATTATTAAGCAACACCACGCAGGGATCGAAATCCGCCACACCCAGCCGATTGCCACGCCGCACCAGCGGCTCCAGCGTCAATGCGCCACCGTCGGGTAATTGAATCTGGGTGGCTGCGGTGATCTCCGGCAACAGGCTGCCGATGCGCACGCGCATGCCCGCCTGCTTGAGGATCATCACGATTTGCGCCACGTTTTGCAGGTAAAACAAATTGCGGGTGTGATTCTCGGGTATCAGCAAAACACCGCGCGCTTCCGGGCAGATTTTTTCTACCGCGATCTGCATTGCCTGCACGCACAGCGGCAAAAATTCCGGATTGAGATTATTGAAGCCGCCGGGAAACAGATTGGTGTCGACTGGCGCCAGCTTGAAGCCGCTGTTGCGCAAATCGACCGAAGCGTAAAACGGCGAAGCGTGCTCCAGCCACTGTGTTCGCAACCAATGCTCGATGGTCGGCATCGAATCCAGGAAGCGCCGTTCCAGCGCGAGCAGCGGCCCGGTTAGGGCGGTGGTGAGATGGGGAATCATAAATGCTCTGCGAATAATTGAATCGGCACATTCTAGCCGATAGCCGCTGGCTACGGATAAATCCGCAACTTTTTAGGCATGCAAGGTGTCTTGGTGCGCGTCGCTACGTATAGAATGAAACGCCCAAGTTCAATGTGACAACGATTGATGATCGGCATTACTCTTTGCTCGATTCCACGGCGCCAGCAGATTCCGTGCGCAAAATTCAAGGCGCAAAA
>JBDTPU010000168.1:0-2244 GCA_039932535.1 Gallionella sp.
CAGGAACACGAGTACTACAGCTATTTCATTTTGAGTTCATTCGTTGAGGAGAAAAAATGGCCGTCATCTCTGGAAGAAAAAAAAGGTTATTCATCGGTATCCTGGTGGTAATAGCGATTGGCATCGGAGCGTATATGTTTTTATATCCCGGGGAGGAACCAGTAAACCAGATTATCGTGGTGCCTAAACCTTCCCCGCGGGCACCGGTAACTCCCCCCCGTGCACCGGTGAAACCCAAGGCTGCTGAGATTGCAGTAGTGGCAGTATCCAATGTCGCCCCTGTGACGATCCCGCCTGCTGCATCTGTATCTGTTGCAACGCCGGTTCAAGCGCTTCCGCCCCCTTTAAAATCCCGCCGGTCTTCCACCAAAGTAAAACCAGCGAGATCCAAATCTGCCGATCTACGATCCTGCCTCGAACTGGCAACAGATCAGGCCATTGCAAAATGTGCGGGTGAGTAAAGCAATGTTCGCATGAAGATGCAACGATTGCGCAGTATTCCGGGAATAGTGCATCCGTCGCTTGAGGCGCGGCACCAACCATCCGGATCGGAGGTTCGGTTCAATGGCAGCGGGTTAGCGTTTGCGGAATATGTGGCGCGCAATCGAGATATGCTCCGCAACGCGCACTCGGCGAACGGTGCGGCTGATCTGGAAAAAATAGTCAATGGCAACGCGCCGTTCGAATTAAAACCTCCGTCTGGTTTTCCGCCAGGAAAAAATAAAACTTATCGTCGCGGCGTGCTGCTCACGCATGGTCTGAGCGACTCCCCTTATTCAATGCGTTATCTGGCGGCGTTTTTTCAGCAGAACGGTTTTCGTGTCATGGCGATATTGTTGCCCGGCCATGGTACGCAGCCGGGAGATTTGCTTACCGTAAGCTGGCATGAGTGGGCAGCAACATTGGCCTATGGAGTTGATAAACTTGCTGAAGAAGTTGATGAAGTTTATCTGGCGGGATACTCAGTCGGTGGCGCGCTGAGCGTTTACCAGAGCCTGTGCGATAGCAGGGTGCGCGGCCTGTTCTTGTTTTCACCTGCCTTCAGGATCACGCAATGGGCGGCGTGGGCTGATCTGCACAAGTTCTATAGCTGGTTGATACCGTCCGCAAAATGGGTAGATATTATGCCCGACCGGGATATCTATAAATATGAATCATTCACTAAAAATGCCGCTGCACAAACGCATGCGTTGACTACGGAGCTGGCTGCTCGATTGCGGCAATGTGCGCTGGACATACCGGTGTTCACTGTTGCCAGCGAAGATGATGTCACCGTCAAAATATCAGCCACCCTGGAATTCATGGCGCGCGCGCGTCATTCATCCAGCAAGCTGGTGGTTTACACCACTGAACCAGAAAAGCGAACAGACGAGTTTGCGGAGAAAGTCAAATTGGAATGGGTGAACAGCGTCATTCCGGAACAAAAAATATTAAGCTCCGCACACACGGCTATCGTGATGCCACCCGAGGACGCCCATTATGGCGTGGCAGGAGAGTACTCCAATTGCGTGCATTATTATCCCGGCGATATCGAGCAATATACGGCTTGCATTAAAAATCCATCAGCAGATTTTCAAGGCGAAGTGACGGAGGGAAATCTTAAAGCCGGTATTCTGCGACGTTTGATGTACAACCCGAATTTTGCGGCGCTCAAAGTTTCGATGCAGCAGTTTATTGATGCACTGCCATGATTTTTATTCTGCGCAAACAATGGAAAATTATTTGATCCGCATTCCCGGCTGCGCGCCATCATCCGGGCTGAGGATGAACAGTCCGGGGGTCTCACCGGAAGCTGCCAGCACCATACCTTCCGATAGGCCGAACTTCATCTTGCGCGGCGCGAGATTGGCGACCATCACCGTCATGCGTCCTTTTAATTTTTCCGGATCATAAACCGACTTGATGCCTGCGAACACCGTGCGTGGTTTTTCTTCGCCGATGTCCAGTGTCAGCTTCAATAATTTTTCTGCGCCTTCGACATGCTCGGCGTTGATGATCTTTGCGACGCGCAGATCGACCTTCATGAAGTCGTCGATGGAAATGATTGAAATCCCCCCTTCGCCCCCCTTTTGCAAAGTGGGGTTGGAAGCAAGCACCGCGCTTTCTGTCGCTCCCCCCTTCGACGAAGGGGGGCTGGGGGGGATTGCGTGTTGCTGTGCCTCGGCATGGCGTGCGGGTGAATGAGATTCGGTCATGGGTTTCATACTTTCCTGGTTGTCGGCGACCATGGCTTCGATCAGCTTT
>JBDTPU010000169.1:0-5254 GCA_039932535.1 Gallionella sp.
TTTTTTGGTTTCATCATGCGCCATAGTTTAGCCGTATTTCTGTTACTTACGCCCCTCTTGTTTTCATTAGGCGCCTGCAGTTCGTTCGACTCAAAGTCTGACGCCGACCCGGCAAAAACTGCGTCTGCGGAAATAATGTACAACGACGCGAAGAAAAATCTCAATGAAAAAAGCTATACGGAAGCCATCAAACTATTCGAGTCCCTGCAATCGCATTATCCCTACGGGCGTTACGCACAGCAGGCTCAGCTCGAAATCGCTTACGCTTATTACCGGCAGAATGAGCCGGATTCCGCCATTGCCGCTGCTGATCGCTTCATCAAGCAGTATCCGAATAACCCGCATGTGGACTATGCCTACTATGTGAAGGGCTTGGCCAACTTCAACGCCGACATCGGTTTGTTTGGTTTGGCGTTCGGGCAGGATGCCACCGAGCGCGACCCTAAAGCGGCTCAGGATTCATTTGCCGCCTTCAAGGATTTGATCCTGCGCTTTCCCACCAGCCGATACGCCCCGGACGCCAGATTGCGCATGCAGTATCTGCTCGATGCACTGGCAAAATATGAAATTCATGTCGCCCGATATTATTTGCGCCGCGGCGCGGACATTGCCGCGGTGAACCGCGCCAAACAAGTGTTGGTGCAATATCCGAATACGCCCGCGATACAAGATGCGCTGCTGATACTGGTGCAAGGCTATGACTCACTGGGGCTGAACCAACTGCGCGATGATGCACAGCGCGTGCTGCTCAAAAATTTCCCGCACGCCGCAGCTTCGGCAAATTCGCTGGCAAACAGAGGCAGCTAAAACCGCAATGAAATATTGCAACCTGTGCGGCGCCCCCGTTGAAATCAGAATTCCGCCGGATGACAACCGCGAGCGCCATGTGTGTAGCGGCTGCGGCGAAGTGCATTACCAGAATCCAAAAATGATTGTCGGTGCCATTCCGGAATGGCAACATAAAATTCTGTTGTGCCGCCGTGCCATCGAGCCCCGCCACGGATTATGGACACTGCCTGCCGGTTTCATGGAAAACGGCGAAACCCTCGCCGAAGCGGCCACGCGCGAAACGCTGGAAGAAGCCAATGCGCGCATTGCGATCGGCGATTTGTATTCAATCTACAGCCTGCCCTATATCAATCAGGTGTACCTGATGTTCCGCGCAAAGTTGCTCGATCTGGATTTCGGGCCGGGGCCGGAAAGTCTGGAAGTTGAATTATTCAGTGAAGAAGAAATCCCCTGGGATGAAATCGCATTTCGCCCGGTACGTTTCAGCATTGAACATTATTTTGCCGAACGCAACAGCGGAAACTTCAGTTTACATATTGGTGAATTAGCTCGGCCCGCACAACGCTGAGATCGCTTGTAGCGCTTTTTTGCGCAAGCCAGACTGGCGCTTATATAATCGCAGCACATTCAGAGCCGAGAAATAAAATGAACCTACGCATTATCATCATCCTCATTGTCGCAGCTTTGACAGGGTGCGCCACAAATAATCCCGCCGATCCGCTGGAACCAATGAATCGCGGCATTTATAAATTCAACAATGCCGTCGACAAAGCGGTAGTCAAGCCAGTCGCACAGGGATATAAAGCAGTGGTGCCGACGGTGGGCCGCATCATGATATCGAATTTCTTTTCCAATCTGGATGA
Source organism: Gallionella sp. (assembly GCA_039932535.1). Taxonomy (GTDB): domain Bacteria; phylum Pseudomonadota; class Gammaproteobacteria; order Burkholderiales; family Gallionellaceae; genus Gallionella. Next base: position 1,653 of record JBDTPU010000169.1, read on the forward strand.
CATCAATGTCGCCATCAATGATTTGTTGCAACTCAAACTGGTGCAGGGCTTTTCTGACGGGATGCGTTTCTTCGTGAATTCTACTATCGGTGTTTTCGGATTGATTGACGTGGCCTCCGTCGGCGATTTGAAAAAACATCATGAAGATTTTGGCCAGACACTGGGCTATTGGGGCGTGGGCAACGGCCCCTACCTGGTCTTGCCGATCCTGGGACCCAGCACATTGCGTGACGGTGTGGGCGATTATATTGACAGTGTTCCCAGCCCGATATTCCAAATCAAACACATCCCCACGCGCAACCAGGTTTACCTGACCCAAAAAATCAACCGCCGCGCCGAGTTACTGGATCAGGAAACGGTTCTGGATGAAGCGATGATAGACCCTTACGAATTTATCCGGGATGCTTACCTGATGCGCCGTCAAAGCCAAGTGCATGACAGCACCTCGACGCGCATAAAATACGATGACGAAGACAGCAGCGATACTGTCCCAACGCAGCCTTCTCCGACAACAGATACGCCCTCGACTACGACTGAACATTTAGCTCCGGCTGCACCCCAATAGCTGCCTGACCTCGAAGGAGAAATCATGAACAAATTTCCAGCACGACCAAAGTAGCAAGCGACCTTGGTCTAAAAGGCGCCCCAGACTGGGTCAACAAGGGCACCCATATCCTCAAGACAAAGATGGCCGTTTGTTTCACGGAGTGGGCTCTGCCTACTTGAAGCGTTACATTGAAAATAGTGCCGACAATATTTTTGACCGTCATCCCGCCCATTAAGGTAACATTTGAAATGTTTTAGGGGTTGTGGGGCTTCATTGTTCGCCGTGCGATTCATGGAGTTTTATGTTCACTTATAAATTAAATCAGGGGGATGCCATGGATAAGTTTGCTTATATTTTTATGTTTGCGGTTATTGCTGGTGTAGTTGCGGGGTGTGGGAATACGCCGACCAAGGCCGAAAAACTGGCGCAATTTCCGGACTGTGCTTTCCCAAATTCAAAGGAGCCGGCTCCAGGCTGGGTCTGCGATCAGCCTGTCCCCGGTATGCCGGTGACAGCGATGGGCTCAGCTGCCAAATCTGATGCTGGTCACGATTTCATGAAGCAGATGGCCACTACCGGGGCGCGTGTACAACTTGCCCAGAACATGAAAGTGCAAGTGCAGAACATGATCAAGCAGTATGTTGAAACCACAGGTGCTGCAAGCAAGGAGACGGTTGACCGTGTCAACACCTCGGTAACCAAGCAGATCACCGATCAATCACTGCAAGGCACAAGAATCATGAACAGTGTCACCGGCCCGGATGGAACGCTCTATGTTCTTGTCGGACTTGACGAGTCCATGGCGCAAAATCTGACCGAGGCCGCTATCAAGACCAGCATGAATAACGATCAAGCGGCCTGGCAACAGTTTCGTGCCCAAAAGGGTCAGGAGGAGTTGGCGGCGGATATAGCAAAGCAAAAGATGGAGTTCGAGAAACAGAAGAACTGATCCTGAATTATAATAAAGCGCCTCTGGAAACTGCCCTCAAATTGACTTGGTCATCAGCTCTTACGCTGCGGAGAAATATTGTTGACTAGCCGCAGCCAGGAACGAATTGTGATCTTTTTTGCAGTAGTAAAGTAGTTCGCAGCTTTTCAGCTGTGTCGTGTTTTTTAAATTTAATAAGGGGAGGTACAAAATGAACATCTCGAAAAAAATATTAACCATTGCAATTCTGGCTGCTCTTTCTTCAACCGCTTTTGCCGCTGAAAAGGGCAATGAAGTAAGCGTTTATGGCAGCCTCATCAACCAATCCACACCAGCAAGCTCAACATCAACCATTGTAAACGCTACCTATGGCAGATATCTAATGGAGCGCCTGCTTCTAACCGGAAGTGTCACTGTTTTTAATGCACAATCCGCCAAAATGGGCACTGTTGGTGTAGGTGTGAAGTATTATTTTGGATCCGGCCAAAAAGGTGATTTCGTTCCTTTTGTGGCGGGGTCAGTGAATGTGGGTACTATTGACATCGGTACGGCATCCGGCACTACCGTTGGTATTAGAGCCGGTGGGGGGGCGTCTTACTTTGTAAGTGAAACCGCATCATTCGATGCCCGCCTTGAATTAGTGGCAGGCTCCCAAAGCATTGGCGGCTATTCCCAAAGCACTTCATCGACTGAACTTACCATAGGCATTACTCAACGTTTCTAAATCGTTGGACTTGTTGTGGTAATTAAAAATAAAACCGTCCTCCAAGGGGCGGTTTTTTAAGCGTTCAATCCAGGCTTGCGTCATGATAGCCGACCTTCGCAGTCATGAAGGGATTAATTGGGTATTGACCATGGGCATTCGTGTCGTCCTAGCCGTTATTGCCTTGCTGGGTGTTTCGGTATTTCCCATCTCCGCCGCCGCACAATGTTCCGGGGGGGGAATCAAGCCCGCATGGGTTGATAGTCCGGAATCGATCAGCGACGAATACTTCTTTGCGGCGGGTGTATCCGACAACGTCAAGACATCCTTGGCTGACAGAATCGCATCTGCCAAACAAAATGCATTGAAGAGTCTCTCGGAAATGATCGAGGTTTCTGTCAAAAATTCCCTGATACTCGAACAATCCAGCCAGCAAAAATCCGGAAAAGTCATAACCGATTCAAACCTGCTTTCCATCACCCAAACATCAACCAATGCTTCCCTGAAAAATGTTGAGGTTATCGACACATGGGAAGATCCAAAGACCTGTGCCATCTGGCTGCGGGCAAAAGTATCCAAGCGGCAAGTTGAGCAAGGTAAGCGGGAAGGCTTGGCGAAGATTTTATTCGGCACGTTGAATGATCAATTGGCTGTTGCGCAAAACGACACCACCCCACTGGACGCCAAATTATCCGCAGTGGATGCAGCACTGGATGTATTGCCGCGCATTGCTTTTGAATTTATTCCCGAGGCCAGCTCTGCGATTTACTACACCCAGCTTCTGAAGCGCATTCAGAAAGATTTAGGGGCAGCGCGGAATGATCTTGAGGAAGCGAGGAAAGCATTGAGTGATACCGATTCGCTTATCAACCAGGCAGGAACCCAAACCGATGAAAATGCCAAATCAAAATTGCTGGGCATCGCCGTAAACAACTACAAATCTTTACTTGCGAAACACGGCAATGGTTTGGCCCCGCTGTTTGGCCCGGGTGATATTTTATTTAAACTGGGCGAGATTGAGGAGGTCAGGGGAAATCCATGCGGCGCCAAAAATTATTACCAACAGTCTGCCGATTCGAAACAGATCAATGCCCGGCAATTACTCGCGAAGAAACGCGGCGATGCTCTTGCTTGCTCGGCAGAAGACTTGGAAAGGACTTTATGGCGGCAATATTTCGAGGGGCGGCCCACAGTCATCGTATGCTATTACTACTCCAATGCGGATCAAGGTGTCTGGCATAAAGCATGTGATGGCGTAAGCAATATTCTCAGGCCGCTGGGCGCTGATACAGCAGTCAGGACACAGCCGCTTTCTTCACAGCAGCTCCATAAACTTCAAGCGGGCAGTATCCCGGTCAATCTGGCTGAAGATGGCAAATTATTGCTGGGTATTTTTGCGTCCGGAAAAATAAATAATCGCATTG
>JBDTPU010000170.1:0-1840 GCA_039932535.1 Gallionella sp.
TGGGCGAGAAATTCATCATGCTCGCGTTGCGCAATACCGACGAGCGCCTTAGTCAGGACAAAACCGTTTCACCCGCATTTTTGTTCGCGGCATTGCTGTGGCATGAGGTATTGGCGGCGTGGAATCTGCGCGTGCAGCAAGGTGGGCGTCCGGTGGGCGCAATGCACGAGGCGATGGACGAAGTGCTGGCTCGGCAACGCGCGCAGCTCGCCATCCCGCATCGCCAGGATGCGGTGATGAAAGAAATCTGGTTGATGCAGCAACGCTTCGAACAGCGCGCCGGACAACGTCCATTCCGCTTGCTGGAGCAGCCGCGCTTCCGCGCCGGATTCGACTTTCTGTTGTTGCGTTGCGCCAGCGGCGAAGTGGATGACGAACTCGGCTTGTGGTGGGACGAATTTCAGGATGCCGGCACCGAACGCCAAACGGAAATGTTGCAGCCGGAGGGGGCTGGCGAGAAAAAACGCCGCCGCCGTAAACCGCGCAAAAAATCCGAGGCAGCCGCAGACGGCGAGCAGACAACAGCGGCGGAACCAGCTGCTGCCGATGAGCCGATAGTGTGATGCAGCACATCGCCTTCATCGGGCTGGGGAGTAATTTGCAAGACCCGCACAGCCAATTGCAACGCGCCTTGGTTGATCTTGAAAAATTGCCAGACACTCGTGTGGTCGCCCGCTCCTCGTTGTATCGCAGTGCACCGCTGGGTTGTCCTGATCATCTCCCGAGTCAGCCGGATTTCGTGAATGCGGTGGCAAAAATAATGACCAGCCTTACGCCGCAAGCTTTGCTGCAAGCGCTGTTGCAAATCGAGCATCAGCACGGTCGCGAGCGTACCTATCGCAACGCGCCGCGCACGCTCGATCTGGACGTACTGCTGTATGACGATATGCAATTGCACGAGCCCGGCCTGAGCATTCCGCATCCGCAGATGCACAGACGCGCGTTCGTGTTGCAGCCTTTGCTGGAGATCGCGCCGGATATTCGCATACCCGGCGTGGGTCAGGCGCAGCAGTCATTGCTGGCATGCCAGGATCAAGTATTGGACAGGATTGCCAATGTGGTTTGACAAATATCGCTACGTCGTCGTGGAAGGGCCGATCGGCGTCGGCAAAACCAGTCTTGCGCATCGCCTCGCGCAACAGATCGGTGCGGCAACGCTATTGGAAAAGCCCGGCGAAAACCCCTTTCTCGCCAAGTTTTATCAAGACCCGCCGCGCTATGCGCTGGCGACACAATTATTTTTTTTATTTCAGCGCGGCAACGAAGTGCGCGATCTGGCGCAGATGGATTTATTCCGCGAGAGTACGGTGTCGGATTATCTGTTCGACAAGGATCCGTTGTTTGCGCGCCTTAACCTGAACGACGAAGAGTTCGCGCTGTATCAGCAAATTTATCAGTCACTGAAAGTGCAGGCGCCAGTGCCGGACCTGGTAATTTATTTGCAGGCCGCGCCGCAAACATTGGCGGAGCGCGTGCATCTTCGCGCCCAGCCTTACGAACTGGGCATCAGCGAAAGTTATTTGCTGCGTCTGTCACAAAGCTACAGCGATTTCTTCTATCATTACGATGCCGCGCCGGTGTTGATGGTGAACAGCGAGCATCTGAACTTTGTGGATGGCGATGAGGATTTCAGCTTGCTGTTGAAGCGCATCGAAGAGATGCGCGGGCCGCGCGAATTTTTCAGCCGGGGAAATTAGCAAAGCAAATTAATGAGAACCACGCTGACCAAGTTGCAAACCATGCGCAGCAAAGGCGAAAAGATCGCCGTGCTGACTTGTTACGACGCCAGCTTCGCCGCGCTGCTCGAAGCGCAGGGTATAGACGTGCTGCTGGTCGGCGA
>JBDTPU010000171.1:0-1858 GCA_039932535.1 Gallionella sp.
CGCCTAGCGCCAATATCAGCACCATGATGCCGAGGGCCACAATCAGTACCGGTTCGATTTTTGAACTGAGGCTGGCAACTTCGTATTTGACTTCGCGCTCGTACATGTCGGCGATTTCGAACATCAGGCCATCAAGGTCGCCGCTTTCTTCACCGACCGCAATCATCTGCAACACCACCGGATTGAATACGCCGGTGATGGTAGCCGTGCGCAGTATGGTTTCACCGCGTTCGACACCATCGCGCATTTGTTCGATGCGGCTGCGCATGAATTCATTATCCACCACCATGCCCACTACGTTCAGCCCTTGCAAAATCGGCATGCCACTTTTGAAGGAAAGCGCCAGGCTGCGCGCAAATCGCGCCAGCGTAGCTTTGAAAATAATTTCTCCGGCTATCGGCAATTTGAATTTGTATCTATCCCACTTGAAGCGTCCGTCCGGCGTATTGATGTAGAAACGAAAGCCCATCACCACAGCTATCAATAACGCAAGCATCAGGAACCAATAGCTCACCATGAAATTGGAAAAGCCGATTAACACTTTCGTGATGAACGGCAGTTCGGCATGGAATCCCGCATACACCTTGGCAAATGTGGGGATCACAAACAAGTTGATGATGATGATCGCAATCACCATCGCCATAATCACGAAGCTTGGGTAGCGCATCGCTGCCTTGATACGCTCGCGCATATCCTGTTCGAATTCCAGATGCTCATACAACCGTATGAAGGTCACATCCAGCATGCCGGTCATCTCACCCACTTGCACCATGCTGACATAGAATGGCGTAAAAACTTTGGGGTGACGACGCATCGCGGAGCTCAGCTCGCGTCCGCTATCGAGGCTTTCACGCAAGTCCTGAAGCAGCGCGGAAAAAGTTGGATTCTGAGTAGATTCCTGCAAACCAGCCAAGGCGCGCATGATGGGGACACCCGCTTTAAGCAAGGTGTACATCTGGCGGCTGAACAACATCATATCCAGCAGGCTGACCGGCTTTTCGGTAAGTCGGCGCATGATCCAGCCCGGCTTGCCGGAAACGCCGCTCAGTACACCACGAAACTGGATGATCTCAATGGGCGTAATACCGGTATTCATGAGTTGATCGGCAATGACACCGCTGTCTTCACCCTCCAGTGTGCCTTTCACCGCATCACCGCGGCCGTTGCGACCTTTGTAGGCAAACACGCCCATCGTTATTCTTCTGTCCGGTTACTGATACCCATCACCTCAAACACCGTCGTACGTCCTTGCTTCATTTCTACCAGCGCATGATCCAGCATGGTCTTGCCTTGCATACGATCACGCGCTACGTGCATGAATTGGGTGGCACTTTCATGCACTGCTGCCTCGACCATATCGCGGCTCATTTCCAGCATTTCATATACGCCCATGCGGCCGCGATAACCGGTGCCGTTGCAATGCGAACAGCCGCGTCCCTGCTTCAGGCCATTCCAGTGTTCGCTCGACACGCCTTCCAACTCCATCCAGATTATTTCTTGAGGAGTGGGACTATAGGACTCACTGCAACTTTCACATACGCGGCGCAACAGACGTTGCGCCAGCACCGCTTGCACGGAAGACGCTACCATGAAACGCGGCACACCCATATCGACAAAGCGGAACAATGTGCCTGCCGCATCACGCGTGTGCAAAGTGGAAAACACCAGATGGCCGGTTATCGCGGCGCGCAAACCGATTTGCGCGGTTTCCGCATCGCGCATTTCACCAATCAGAATTATGTCTGGATCCTGGCGCAACGCAGAACGCAACACACGCGAAAAAGTCAGCTCAATTTTTTCGTTTACCTGCACTTGATTGGTACCGGCCAAACGATACTCCACGGGGTCTTCCACGGTG
>JBDTPU010000172.1:0-2573 GCA_039932535.1 Gallionella sp.
GCCGAGCGGAAATTCCGAGATCAGCGCGCCTTGTTGCGCGAGCGCGTGAACAAGATCGCGATTGGCGGCGGGATAAATTTTATCCAGCCCGGTGCCGACGATGCCGATGCTGCTGCCCTGTCCGCTTCCTTGTCCACGTAGCGCACCACGATGCGCGGCGGCATCAATGCCGTGCGCCATGCCGCTGATGATGCACAGCCCGGCATCACTCAAGGATTTGGCAAAGGCCTCGGCGTTGTTGATTCCTTGCGGCGTGGCGCTGCGGCTGCCGACGATGGCCAGCGCGGAGCGATTGAGCAAATCCAGCCGTCCTTTCACATACAGCAGCAACGGCGGGTCGGGAATATTCAGCAGCGCTTGTGGGTAGTCGCTATCGGCAAGGGTGACGATGTGATTGTTGCTGTCTTCCAGCCACGCCAACGCAGGCGCGAGGACATCATCCGCAATGCCTTTGCTGATTTCGGCGGCAACATCTGCTTTGACGACGGATTTAAGTGAGCTGATTGAAGCGGCGAAAATCGCGTCTGGCGAACCAAATTCTTTTAACAGGCGGCGCGCGCTTTCGCCGCCCACGCCCCGCGTCAGACTGAGTGCCAGCCAGGCTTTAAGTGAATTATCAACAATCACTGAAGGGCACCTCTAAAAATTTAGAGTTCGCCCCAATGCAAGGCGCGGAAAAAATTTCGCCGCGCCGCATATGGGGTATATGTAAGCAAGAAATTTTTTTCGCAACGCAGCATAACCAGCCACTTAGTTGCCGTTTTTTGGCAACTAAGTGGAATGGCTAGTTGTTCCATCAGTGGGGATGAAATCTGGATTTTGAGAGGTGTCCTTTAAGGTGTGTTGGCGCGATCTAACAATTGCACCGGCAGTTTGGTCTGCATCACCAGCGCGTAAGACACTTTGTTGAATACGCGGAACACGAACACTAAACCATAGCGCTCGTCGGGCAGCGTGTAGTGTTTGCCTTCGCTTTTAACCACTTCACCTTTGCGATACAGCGCCAGCACATGACCGCTTTCCAGTCCATCGCGTTTGCCCTTGTTCAGCGTGATAACGGAGTTTTGTCCACCCTGGGTTACGCCACCATAAACAGAAATCACGCGTGCGGAAATATTGTCTTCGGGGGCACGGGGCAAATAGGTATTGGCCTGCTCGGTGGAAGGTAAAACCAGGCGGTCACCTGCATAAATTTCCTGAACCGCATGGTGGATCGCGACGGTACTGACATCCGCAAAGCGGGTTATTTCGGCATTGCCCAGATAGATGGCTTCGATCCCCAGCACTTCGTGGGTGTCGGGGTCAATAAAAGTTTTGCCCGGACGATAAATCTGCCACTGATCACCTTGGTCTGCAGGCAGCCCTTTGGCAAAACCAGTGTCATCATTGCCCAATATCACGCGCCCTTCGCGTGCACCAATCAGTGCCGGCGCATCTTTTAATTCGTCCGCTTCGATGACCAGCGGCCGGGTCAAAAATGGCTCCATGGCACTCGCCGGAATGCTCGGAATGGCATCGTGATCGCTGGGACTTCCACGCACTTTCGGAGAAAGTCTGACGTTATTGCCGCTATCGATCTCGCTGCTCGCCGCGGCCTCGTTAGCGCCACCGGGGGTGATAGCGCGGGGTTCGCCGAAGCCCAACGTGCCACTGTTGCGATCCAGGTAAATTACATCGCCCGGATATATCCAGTGCGGATCTTTGATGGTGTCTTTGTTATAACCCCAGATTTGCGGCCATTTCCACGGGTCTTTGAAAAACTTGCCGGAGATATCCCACAAGGTGTCACCCTTGACGACCACGTGCTTATCCGGGGCATCACTGCGTATATCCAGACGAATATCCGAGCGGCTCCTGGGTTCGTCAGGCAAGACCCCGGGCTCTGCAGCAACAGCCAGAACCGGCAATAAAAAGCAAATCAGCGATATAATCTTGCGCATGTAAACTCCAGCAGGGTCGATTAAGGGACACGCAATGTTGCTGCGCTTCGTTAAATTCTGCATGTAGTCTACTAAATTAGCAAGCATTTGCAGGAACCTCTGAAATCCACCGGGTGATTCGATAGCGGCATGGCCATTCTGAAAATTTTGCAATATCCCGATGAGCGTCTGCATAAAGTCGCGAAGAAAGTTGCGCAGGTCAATGACACTACCCGCAAGCTGGTGCGCGATCTGGCTGACACCATGTATGCCGCTCCCGGCGTGGGTTTAGCGGCAACCCAGGTGGACGTGCATGAGCGCATCATCGTGGTGGATATTTCCGAGACGCACAATCAATTAATGGTATTTATAAATCCTGAAATTATCGCCAGCAGCGGTGTCAGCGATTGTGAGGAAGGCTGTTTGTCAGTGCCGGGTATTTATGAAACAGTGAACCGCGCAGAAAAAATTACGGTGCGCGCGCTCAATGAAAAAGGTGTTTCCTTTACGCTGGATGCCGACGGATTGCTGGCCGTCTGCATCCAGCATGAAATGGATCATCTGATCGGCAAGGTGTTTGTCGAATATTTATCCCAACTCAAACAGACCCGGATACGCGCAAAGCTGAAAAAACGCTTGCGCGAGACGATGTAA
>JBDTPU010000173.1:0-2615 GCA_039932535.1 Gallionella sp.
GCAGCGCCGAAACCGCAAGGGATCGACATGCCGGGCAGGCCGGCGAGGTTCACCGCGATGGTGTAAATATCTGATAGATACATCTGCACCGGGTCGTCGCCCTTCTCGCCCAGATTGAAAGCGGTCGAAGGCGAGGTCGGGCCCATGATCACGTCGCATTGTTTGAATGCTTCGGCAAAATCCTGCGCGATCAGGCGGCGGATTTTTTGCGCTTGTAAATAGTATGCGTCGTAGTAGCCATGCGACAGCACGTAAGTGCCGATCATGATGCGCCGTTTTACTTCCGCACCGAAGCCTTGCGCGCGGCTGTTTTCATACATCTCGGTGAGGTCGCTGTATTCAGGCGCACGGTAGCCGTAGCGCACGCCATCGTAACGCGACAAGTTGCTGGAGGCTTCTGCCGGGGCCAGCACGTAATAGACCGGCACTGCCAGTCTGGAATTCGGCAGGCTGATATCAACAATGGTCGCGCCCAACTTTTTGTATTCGTCGATCGCCACGTTCACGCAACTGGCGACGTCTTGCGCCAAGCCTTCGGCAAAAAATTCTTTTGGCAGGCCGATGCGTAGGCCAGTGAGTGGTTTGTTCAAGTCACGCGCGTAATCTTCCTTGTCGCGTTGCAGGCTGGTGGAATCACGCTCGTCGAAGCCGGTCATCACGTTGAGCAACAGCGCTAGGTCTTCCGCGCTGCGCGCCATCGGCCCGGCCTGATCCAGGCTGGAAGCGAACGCGATCATGCCGTAGCGCGACACCGTGCCGTAGGTCGGCTTGATGCCTGAGATGCCGCACAGCGCGGCGGGTTGGCGGATCGAGCCGCCGGTGTCAGTGCCAGTCGCTGCGGCGCACAGCCGCGCGGCCACCGCACACGCTGCGCCGCCGGAGCTGCCGCCGGGCACGGCATTTTGATCCCACGGATTTTTCACCGCGCCGAAATAGGAAGTCTCATTGGACGAGCCCATCGCGAATTCGTCCATATTGGTTTTGCCCAGATTTATCGCACCGGCATTATTGAATTGCGCGATGACATGTGCATCATAAGGTGCGATGAAATTCGCCAGCATTTTGGAACCACAGGTGGTGCGCCAGCCTTTGGCGCAGAAGATGTCTTTCTGGGCTATTGGAATACCAGTGAGGCGGGAAGCCGTGTTCTTCGCAAGATGTTCATCAGCCGCGCGTGCCTGTGTCAGGCTGGTTTCCGCCTGGGTAGTAATGTAAGCATTCAACGTGGGATTGAGCGCGGCGATGCGGTCGAGGTAGAGTTGCGTGAGTTCGACGCTGGAAATTTTCCTGGCACGCAACGCGTCGCCGAGTTGGTGTAAACTTGAATTAAGCATGTTTCAGAATTATTCGATGACTTGTGGAACGAGATACAGCCCCGCTTCGACTTGCGGCAAGCCTTGATGTTGCGGCGCAATGGATTGAAACAAGGCGCGCTGATCGGTTTCCGTCACCTGATCTTCCCGCAGCCGTTGGGACAAATCCTGAGCATGGGACATGGGAGTAATGCCGGTGGTATCGACGGCCTGCATTTCGGCGATCAGGTCGAAAATACCGGAAAGTTGCGTGCGAGCCGATTCGATTTCCGCTTCGGTCATCGCCAGCCGGGCTAGACGGGCGATTTTCCGGACTTCTGCAGTAGTTAAAGACATAGCAAAAACTTTATTGAAATAAGGCTAATAGGGTATCATACAAGAGTTTAGGGTACCTCTAAAAATTCAGAGTTCGCCCAAATGCAAGGCGTGGAAAAACTTTTGTAGCGCGGCATATGGTTTATATGTAAGCAAGAAATTTTTTTCGCAACGCAGCAGTTGGGATGAGATATGGGTTTTTAGAGGTGCCCTTTATTGGCGCACCTCTTTGACTATAGGACACGAACATGTTTGGATTTTTGAATGGCTATTTTACGAATGATCTGGCGATTGACCTGGGCACGGCGAACACGCTGATCTGGGTGCGCGGTCAAGGCATCGTGCTGAACGAACCTTCGGTGGTGGCGATACGCCAGGAGGGCGGCCCGAACGGCAAGAAAGTAATCCAGCAGGTCGGGCTGGCCGCCAAGCAAATGATGGGACGCACGCCGGGCAGCATCACGGTGATCCGTCCGATGAAGGACGGCGTGATCGCCGACTTCACCGTCACCGAACTGATGCTCAAGCATTTTATCCGCAAGGTTTACAAGGCCGGTATTTTCAGTCCCAGCCCGCGCATCGTGATCTGTGTGCCGTGCGGTTCCACGCAGGTGGAGCGGCGCGCAATTCGTGAATCGGCGGTGGGTGCCGGAGCGCGTCGTGTCGAATTGATTGAGGAGCCGATGGCCGCAGCGATCGGCGCAGGTTTGCCGGTGGAAGAGGCGACCGGTTCGATGGTAGTGGACATCGGTGGTGGCACCACGGAAGTGGGCGTGATCTCGCTGGGCGGCGCGGTGTATTCCGGCTCGGTGCGTGTCGGCGGCGATAAATTTGACGAGGCGATCATCAATTATATTCGCCGCAATTATGGCATGCTGATCGGCGAAACGACTGCCGAAGAAATCAAGAAGACCATCGGTTCCGCTTTCCCCGGCAGCGAAGTGCGCGAGATGGAAGTGACCGGGCGAAATCTGGCCGAAGGCGTGC
>JBDTPU010000174.1:0-4193 GCA_039932535.1 Gallionella sp.
TTGTGCCGCCCCAGGATACGGTACTCTTCGGAAACCCGCACCGCGCGTTCTACACAAGGCAGACTTTGCATGTCCTCGATTTTCAGCGCCAGAGTGTTGCCGATCAGATAAATTTCCGTCAGGGTTTTTTCACTGCCGCGCTCGACATGCACCCGCGACTGGATGCCCGGCAATCCGGCAAGGTGCGCCATCAACTGCTTGTATTCCGGCGCTTGCTCGGTGATGTTGGAATTTAAAATCAGGATCATTTTTCCGCTATGCCTTTTCGTTTGTTCGGCGGCAGGAAATTTTCGCCGCTCACTACTTTCCTGCCCGTCTTTGCTTCCAGTTCCAGCCGCGCTTTCTTTGCAATACCGCCGCCGGTTTTGGCGGCAGCCTCATTCTCTGTCATGCCCGTTGCTTCGACACTCTCGGCGATCTGGCGCGTGGACAATTCTGCCAGCGCGGTAAAAATCAATTCCGCCTCGCTCATGTGGTCGCGCAAGTTGTGGGTTTGCAGCCCCTTCATTTCCTTGTGCGCCTTCACGCTCACTTCCGCCCACTCCTGATGAATGATGTTGGTGAGGATCGCGTATTCATCGCCCTGTTTGATGTCGTGATTCGCCCAATAGTCGGTCAACTTATTGCGCGTCTCCTGATGGAACTACTAGCCATTCGACTAGGCTGTCCAAAGACGACAGCCAAGTCGCTGGTTATGCCCGGTCATGCGCTGCTGAATCCACTTCTCGCTGCGCCCGTGCTTCTGCCAAATCTCGCGGGCGCGCTCCAGCGAAAGCGCCGGATCGGCCATCTCCTGCATACGCTCATGGCCCACCTTCGCCAGCCACAACTTGATCGGCTCCGCTTTCGGGCTGGGTACAGACTGCACCAGCCGCAGCAGAGTTTCGGCAGTCGCCACATCGGACAGGTAATTCTTGCCATCAGCGGCAGGCAATTTCAGTCGGTTACATTTTGTAACCGACTCACTGCCTTCCTTGCTCAGACGGTTTTTCAGCACCTTCCAGTAGTTGCGGGCAGCCTGATAATCCGGCTGCTCGGTCAGGATTTGCATAATGTCCACCACCGAAAACCACCAAGTCTCTGATACCTCGTCATACACACGACGAATCTGATGTTCTTCAAAAAGTGCGGGCTGAGTTTTCATCTCATCCTCCATTGGCTGTTCGTTTCAAAAATCAATTCGAGCCTGGCACCTTATCGCGTTCAGGTCTTCGCGCAAACTCAAATATACCTCGCGCTGTTTCTCCACGCGTTCGATCAGCGCTTTGAGCTTCGCAGACAACTCTGGTTTTTGGTTGGCAAGAGTACGGAACTGCGGAGAATGCACCTGCGCTTCATCAACCGCCCCTTCCTCTAGGAAGAACAGGATGCCCCTGCCGAAATGGTCGGCGATCTTGCGCAACTGGTTGAACGTCATGCCATCCTTACTCGCCATGACATGTTCCATGGTGGCGGAGGAAATTCCCGTTTCAGCCGCAAGCTCGCCCGGCGTAATGCCGAGATCGGCACAACACCACGCGATACGTTTCGGGTTGATAGATTGAATGCGTTCCATGGAAGCCATTATAGCCGAGCGTATCTACTCACTCATTTGCGCAGCAGAATCGCCAATTGCGCCGGCCACTGCGCCATCGGTTCACGACTGAAGCCGCTCTTGGCAAATTGCGTCCAGCGGCCGATCACGTAGCACACCAGCAGGTTGGCGTGCGCGCCGACATCCACCGCTTCGCCCATTTCACCTTGCGTGGCGGCCATGCGCAACGATTGTTTGAGCGTGGCTTCGATGCGATCCAGTAGTTGATTGATGCGTTGCTGCAAGCGTTCATTTTCATTCACCAGCGCATCGCCGATTAACACGCGCGTCATGCCGCGATTTTTTTGCGCGAAGTTGAGCAGCATGGACACGATCTCCTCAACTTGCTTCACGCCGCTTTTTTCTTCCTGGGTGATTTTGTTGATCAGGCCGAACACGGTCTGCTCGATGAACTCGATCAGGCCTTCGAACATTTGCGCCTTGCTGGCGAAGTGGCGGTACAGCGCCGCTTCGGAAAGGTCGAGCCGCGCGGCCAGTGCAGCGGTGGTGATTTTTTCGCCCTTGGGTTGTTCGAGCATTTCTGCTACGGTTTGCAGGATTTGGAGTTTTCTTTCGCCCGGTTTGGCTGTCATGTTTTTCTCCCTTCAAATTTATTACATCGTCACTCCCGCGAATGCGGGAGTCCAGTATTAAATAAGCTGGATTCCCGCTTTCGCGGGAATGACAAAACCTTTATTCCGCCCCTTGATTCAATCGATGCAACGCTTTAGGCAGTTGCATCACATCACGAATCTTTACATCCACATAGGGCGCGGTTTTGTTGCCCCCATTCACCCACACCGTGCGCATCCCAAGTCGTTTTGCAGCGCACAAATTTTCCAGGCTGTCTTCCACCATCACGCATTGCGCCGCCTTCACCCTATGCTTTTTCATCAAGCGCATGAAGCCGAAAACATCGGGCTTGGGGCGATAGCGCGCGTGTTCTACTGCCATGACATCGTCGAACAAATCATCCACACGTAATAATTTCAGCACCGCATGCGCATAATGTTGCGGCGCATTTGAAAACACTATTTTCCTGCCCGGCAATGCGCTCAATACATGGCGCAAACGCGGCACTCTGAGCACCATCCGACCCAGATCCGGAAACTGGTGGGTATGCCACAAGAAATGATCCGGGTCTGTGCCGTGATGACGTATCAGGCCGCTCAAGGTCGCGCCGTAGCGCTGCCAGTAATGAATGCGCAAATCGTTTGCTGGTGCTTCATCCAGTTGCAGATGTTCCTGCAAATACGCAGTCATGCTGCGATTGATGTGCGGGAAGATATGCGGCGATGCATTGTGTAACGTGTTGTCCAGATCAAAAATCCAAAATTTCGTCGCCATACGTTGTTGCGCTCAAAAAATCTTACTTACATATACCGCATATGCTGCGCTGCGATTTTTTCGCGCGCCTAGTCTGGCTTATAACCAGCCACTTGGCTGCTGTATTTGGGCGGCCTAGTGGAATGGCTAGTAGTTGGATCAGAAATTTTGGATTTCCCGCGCTTTGAATTCAAAGCTATTTACTTTTTATCAACGTGCCCACGCCCTCTGGGGTGAGAATTTCCAGCAATAGCGCATGTTGCACGCGGCCGTCGATGATGTGTACCGAGCGTACTCCGCCGCGTGCCGCATCCAGCGCCGACGCGATCTTGGGCAGCATGCCGCCGGACAGCGTGCCGTCCGCAACCAGCGCATCGATTTCCTTCGGCGTCAGTCCGGTCAGTAGTTCGCCATTTTTATCCAGCACGCCCGGTGTGTTGGTGAGCAACACTAATTTTTCGGCGCGCAACACTTCGGCCAGTTTGCCCGAGACCACATCGGCATTGATGTTCAGTGTTTCACCATCCGGCCCCACACCAATCGGCGCGATGACCGGAATGAAATCGCCGGAGTCGAGAAAGGAAATAATCGCCGGATCAATTTTATTGATATCGCCGACCAGCCCGATGTCCAGCATCTTGCCAGGTTCAGTGGTGCTCTCCAGCAGCAATTTTTCCGCACGAATGAATGACCCGTCCTGTCCGGTCAACCCGACTGCCTTGCCGCCACAACGATTAATCAGATTGACGATGTCCTTGTTGACCTTGCCCAGCACCATCTCGACCATATCCATGGTGTCTTCGTCGGTGACGCGCATGCCCTGGACGAACGTGCCTTCCTTGCCGATCCGCTTGAGCATCTCATTGATTTGCGGCCCGCCGCCATGTACCACTACCGGATTCATCCCGACCAGTTTGAGTAATACCACATCGCGCGCAAAGCTCTCCTGCAATGCAGGATCGGTCATTGCGTTGCCGCCGTATTTGATGACGATGGTTTTGTCGAAAAAACGCTGAATGTAAGGCAAGGCCTCCGAAAGCACGCGGGCTTTGAGTTCAGCGGAAGCGGCGGTAAGCGTCATGATTTTTCCTCAAAAAATATGACGCGAATTCTACACCAGAGAAAAATTTGCAGGGTTAAAAATGAATCAGGCGGCACGCGCTGCCTGTTTCATCAGCGAAGCCAACACTCACTTAAGGGCACCCCTAAAAATCCAGATTTCATCCCAACTGCTGCGTTGCATAAAAAATTTCTTGCTTACATATAATCCATATGCGGCGCAGCGAAATTTTTT
>JBDTPU010000175.1:0-4599 GCA_039932535.1 Gallionella sp.
GCACCACCATCAGCATCTTGGCGTGGGTCTTGTGCCCGACCACGCCATACACCACATGCGCGCCGACTTGTTCCAAACGGGTCGCCCAATTGATATTGGCCTCTTCGTCGAAACGCGCAAACAGTTCCACCACTACCGTCACCTCTTTGCCGCGCTGCGCCGCCGCGACCAACGCTTCCATCAAGGCAGAATCCACGCCGGTGCGATACACAGTCTGCTTGATGGCGACCACTTCAGGATCGCGTGCAGCCTGCTGGATGAAATCAATCACCGGTTTGAAAGACTGGTAAGGGTGATGCAACAGCACATCGCTCTTGCGCATAACCTTGAACATGTCCGAGCCTTTTTTCTGCAACACAGCGGGGACGCCGGGCACGAAAGCAGGAAACTTCAAATCATCACGCATGACCAGTTCGGAAATGCCCATCAGGCGTACCAGATTCACCGGCCCGTGTACGCGATACAAATCTCCGGGCTCGAGATTGAATTCCTTGAGCAAAAGTTCCGCAATCAGCGGCGAGCAATTGTCGGCGATTTCGAGACGTACCGCATCGCCGAAATGGCGTTGCGGCAAGCCGCCTTGCAGGCTGAGGCGCAGGTTTTTTACTTCTTCCTCATCTACAAATAAATTGCTGTTGCGTGTCACGCGGAACTGGAAACAACCGAGCACTTTCATACCGGAGAAAAGCTCGCCGACATGCGCATGCAATATTGATGAAAGAAAAACGAAACCATATTCGCAGCCGCTGATTTCCGGCGGCATCGGGATAGTGCGCGGCACCACGCGCGGAGCCTGCACAATGGCGCGTGCCGAGTTGCGCCCGAAGGCATCTTTGCCTTGCAGCTCCACGGCAAAATTCAGGCTTTTGTTCAATACGCGGGGAAACGGGTGCGCCGGATCAAGCCCGATGGGCGTCAATACCGGCATGACTTCGCGAAAGAAGAAATCCTTGACCCAGGCGCGCTGCGCGTCAGTCCAATCCGGGCGGCGCAGAAACTGAATACCCTGTTTGGAGAGAGCAGGGATCACATCGGTATTGAATAATTGATATTGCCGTGCGATCAATTGATGCGCCTTTACCCTGACTAACTCAAGGGTTTGCGCGGCAGTCAAGCCGTCCACACCGGTGGCTCCGCCGAGCTTGATTTGTTCCTTCAGTCCGGCTACGCGTATCTCGAAAAATTCATCGAGATTACTGCTGACGATGCACAGATATTTCAGCCGCTCCAGCAACGGAACTGTTGCATCTTCCGCCTGCGCCAGCACGCGATGATTGAACTCGAGTTGTCCGAGTTCGCGGTTCAGGAATTGCTGCGGGGGAAATATTTTAGCCAAACCGCGACACCTTAATTTTTCGGCGGTACATACCCTTCGGGCATTTTCACACCCTCGCCAAAGAAATATTTTTCCATCATCGCGGCGAGAAATTTTCGTGCCGCCGCATCGGCGAGGTTGAGGCGGTTTTCGTTCACCTGCATGGTCTGGAATTTGAGCCAGCCTTGCCAGGCTTCCTTGGAAACATTTTCAAAAATCCGCTGACCCAGCGCGCCGGGGTAGGGCAGACGGTCCAGCCCTTCGGCCTCGCGCCCCAGTTTTACGCATTTAACCATTCTTGCCATGTTTATTCTCCAGCCGAATATTGTGATGATGAATTATGACATTTGGATGCAACTCGTGCGCGGCCTTCACGCAGTTATTCCATTTCTCAATCAAAAGTGAATTTACCGTAGGGTGCGTTTTACGCACCAATATAAACGGTGCATGAGATGCACCCTACGAATTATTGTCGCTTTGAAATGAGATTGGAACTATGTGGCAACCGTCCAGTTCACAACGCCGCTGTACGCTGTACCCAATACCACCATGCCGAACACGATGCGATACCACGCGAACGCGGTGAAGTCGTGGCGGCTGATGTAACGCAACAGCCAGCGCACACACATGAACGCGCTGACGAATGAAGTAATGCCGCCCACCGCGAACAGCGCCCAGTCGCTGGCATGAAACAGCGAGCGGTATTTCACCACCTCATACAGCGTCGCGGCAGTCAGCGTTGGGATGGCGAGGAAGAACGAGAACTCGGTGGCCGCTTTGCGCGACATGCCGAACAACAGCCCGCCGATGATAGTCGCACCCGAACGGGAAGTGCCGGGGATCAGCGCCAGCGATTGCGCCAGGCCGATTTTCAGCGCGTCCTGCCAGCGCATCTCATCGACGCTTTCGATGGTCACGGTGTGCTGGCGCTTTTCCGCCCACAGAATAATCAAGCCGCCGATGATGAAGGCAAGCGCCACTGGCACCGGCGCAAATAAATGCTGTTTGATTTTGCTCGCGAACAAAAACCCCAGAATTGCTGCGGGTAAAAATGCGATGAACAGATTGGCTGTGAAGCGTTGTGCGGTTTTCTGTCCTTGCACCAGACCGCTGATCACTGCGCCCAGCCTGGCGCGGTATTCCCAGCACACCGCCAGGATCGCGGCGAACTGAATCACGATTTCGAACACCTTGCCGCGCTCGTCGTTGAAGTTGAGCAGGTCACCCACCAGAATCAAATGTCCGGTGGAAGAGACCGGTAAAAATTCGGTCAGTCCTTCGACGATGCCGAGGATGGCGGCTTTAAGAAGCAGCAGGGTATCCATGTGTGATTGGTTTCTGTGAGAGGGCGGGGATTATACCTGCGCCAACTATCTTGCAGTTGCTTGACCTGCGGCAAATCGCATCAACTCGCAAAGTTTTTCCTGTCCAAAATCATTTGCAAGTTCGTCTATTGAATCGCCCGCCTTGTAACGCTGAGCTGCTGCAAGCGGTGCAGAAATTATTGCAAATAAAATTTGCCGACCACACCCGTCAGCGCTCAGTCGACAAACCGGATACTTTATTTCTTGGGATCGTACTTGAAAGACAAGGCTACTCTCGCCCGGTAAGCGGCCACTTTGCCATCTTCGACCACCATGTCCAATTTGATAATTTCTGCAACCCTCAAGTCCCGCAAGGTTTTCGAGGCGGCGTTGACCGCGTTCGCGGCGGCATCCTCCCAAGATTTCTTGCTGGTTCCGACCAGCTCGGTGATGCGATAAACGCTGTCTGCTGTCATGACATTCTCCTTTGGCTATGTTGAACTTCAGTGGTTGATATTGCCGGAACCGTTAACAAATTACGCCTTGCTATAAATCTCCGCGCCTTCCTTTATAAACTCCTCTGATTTTTGTGCCATGCCTTTTTTCAGCGCGTCAATTTCTGATACACCTTCCTTGGCCGCATAGTCGCGCACTTCCTGCGAGATTTTCATCGAGCAGAAATGCGGGCCGCACATGGAGCAGAAATGCGCGACTTTGGCGGAATCCTTGGGTAGCGTTTCGTCATGGAAATCGCGCGCCTTGTCCGGGTCGAGGCCGAGGTTGAACTGATCTTCCCAACGGAATTCGAAGCGCGCCTTGGATAGCGCGTTGTCGCGGATTTGCGCGCCGGGGTGGCCTTTGGCCAGGTCGGCGGCATGCGCGGCAAGCTTGTAGGTGATGACGCCTTCTTTGACGTCGTCCTTGTTCGGCAAACCGAGATGTTCCTTGGGCGTGACGTAACACAGCATGGCCGTGCCGTACCAGCCTATCATCGCAGCACCGATGCCGGAGGTGATGTGGTCATAACCCGGCGCGATGTCGGTGGTGAGCGGGCCGAGCGTATAGAACGGCGCTTCGTGGCATTGCTCCAGTTGCAGTTCCATGTTTTCTTTTATCAGGTGCATCGGCACGTGACCGGGGCCTTCGATCATCACTTGCACGTCGTGCTTCCACGCAATTTGCGTCAGTTTGCCCAGCGTTTTCAATTCGCCTAACTGCGCTTCATCGTTGGCATCGTAGATGGAGCCGGGACGTAAACCATCACCCAGGCTGAAGCTCACATCGTAAGCCTTCATGATTTCGCAAATGTCTTCAAAGTGCGTGTACAGAAAACTTTCCTTGTGATGCGCGAGGCACCATTTAGCCATGATCGAGCCGCCACGCGACACGATGCCGGTCATGCGGTTGGCGGTCAGCGGCACATAGCGCAGCAACACGCCGGCATGGATGGTGAAATAATCCACGCCTTGTTCGGCTTGCTCGATCAGCGTATCGCGATAAATTTCCCAAGTCAGGTCTTCCGCCTTGCCGTTTACTTTTTCCAGTGCCTGATAAATCGGCACGGTTCCAATTGGTACGGGCGAGTTGCGAATAATCCATTCGCGCGTTTCGTGGATGTGTTTGCCGGTGGATAAATCCATGACATTGTCTGCGCCCCAGCGTATCGCCCAGGTCAGCTTCTCGACTTCTTCGCCGATGCTGGAGGTGACGGCGGAGTTGCCGATGTTGGCGTTGATCTTTACCAAAAAATTGCGTCCGATAATCATCGGCTCGACTTCGGGATGATTGATGTTGGCCGGAATGATCGCGCGGCCACGGGCAATTTCAGAACGCACAAATTCCGGCGTGATTTCCCCCGCGATACTGGCGCCGAAGGACTGACCGGGGTGTTGGCGTCCCATCATCTCAGCCAATTTATTTCCCATCGGGCCAGAGACTTTTAATGCGGCCAGATATTCCTTGCGTCGCATATTCTCGCGT
>JBDTPU010000176.1:0-7020 GCA_039932535.1 Gallionella sp.
GGTACCCAGACGCTGTGCAGCGGCTTTGGCGAGAACAATAGCTTCGCGTGCCACCATCAACTCACTGCATAAACTCTTCCTGGCTATATCTTCGATGACATGCCGATATCGGTCGCGAGTGGCGAAGTCCTGGCCGGCGTGCATTGCTGCCGGGTCTTCACGTAATGTCTGCTCGATTACGCTGAGCGATTCGACGTAATTTCTCCAGTCCGTCGCGCCAATAAAACGCAGACTGCCAATACTGTTTGCGATGGAAATCTGGTTGGCCGCGACCGTGCGACCGGCCGCCTCTGAGAGCTGCGTTGCGGTGACCCCCTGTTCAAGTAATTTTTGCTCGACCCAGGTTTGCACAAACGCCATCGCCGGTCCTTGCGCCTGAAGTCTTGCGTAAAATTCTTCTACAAAAGGCGCGGTCAGCGGCACATCCGCATTGGCAAATTTGGCCAGCAAATTAATCAGCTGTTTCGGCTCCCGTTCAGCCGTCGCCAGCATGCGATCGGCCCAGGTAATGGCAGCATCGAGTTCTTTACGCCGACCTGCAATACGCAGCCCGACGCGGCGCAAATTTTCCAGCAGCGCCAGCTGAAGCATGATCGGGAATGCCCACAATTCGCCAATCTTTAATGGTTCCGCGGTCTGATAGGCAGCAATGAACTGGGTGGCGTTGTCACTGTCAACACGACCATCCATGTGCGAAATCAATTCCAATGCCAAATCATAAATGCGGGGGAAACCCACCGACCGGCCATTAGCCAGCCGCGGCAACTGCCGACTATAGCCGCGCGGTAAATGCCGACGAGCCAGACTGATCTGCTGCTCGATTAAATAAAAATTATCCAGCAGCCAGGCTTCTGTCGGCACGATCCGCCCCTGCGTGGCAGGAGCCGTTACGACGTCATATGCCGCAAACAGGACACGGGTCGTGTCGGCCAACCGTGGTAACAACTTGTCCGGCCCCGGACGCAGGTCAATTTTATGTTGCGCAGCCAGCATTACCGCGTGATGCTTCAGTTGCTCAATGCTGAATAGCTCCGAACGCAACAACTCGGTATCCCGTCCGTTCTGCAACGTCTTCCGGGCGCGTGCTGAAAATCCGAAATCTTTGATAATCATTTTAAGTGGCGGCTAGAGGCTCGCTACAGGACTGGATTAGGAGATCGAGCACCAAGGGTGCTTACGTTTATGGAGTACTGATGCTGGATTACGACCTTCCCGACGGCAAACCCTCCAGCAAATCTGACATCTCTTCCGCATGTTGTTCTTCCACGGCCAGAATGGATTCCAGCATGCGCTTGGTAGTGGAATCTTGATTACCCAAGTACTGAATCATTTCGCGGTAGCTGTCAATGGCGATGCGTTCCGCTATCAGGTCTTCCCTGATCATATCCACCAGCGTATCCGCCGCAATATATTCCGCGTGGCTACGGCCTGTCAGCGTGTCTGGTGAAAAATCTGGCTCACCGCCCAGCTGGACGATGCGCGCAGCGATCAGGTCAGCGTGCGCCAATTCTTCATTCGCATGCTCCAGAAATTCGGTAGCAATACTTTTCGATTCGATTCCCCTGGCCATAAAGTAGTGACGCCGATAGCGCAGCACACAAACCAGTTCGGTGGCCAGCGCTTCGTTCAGCAACTTCAGCACGGTCTCGCGATTTGCTGCGTAGCTGGGAGTAACGGCACCTTGATCAAGGTGCTGGCGTGCCTGCTTGCGTAAAGTTTTAACATCTGTCAGGAAAGATTCCTTGATCATTTTTTGCCTCTGTAAATTGATTCAAATCGACAAACTCGATAACGTCATTTTGCTACCTGCCTGTCCATGCCAATGCAGCAATACAGACTCCCTTACTAAATACCACCTCACTTAAGACGCATATCATCCTTGACGGACTCCACCCCATCCACATTGCGGGCTACTTCAACCGCCTTGTTCATTTCGGCCTGAGAGCTGACAAAGCCGCTCAATTGCACTACACCTTTGAAAGTTTCCACCTTGATTTCCGTCGCTTTTAAAGTTGATTCCTTGATTATGGCTGCTTTAACCTTGGTGGTGATGACGCTGTCATCAACAAATTCGCCGGTACTTTCCTGCTTGGGCGTGGATGCACAACCCAGTGAAAACAGCAGTGCAAAAGTCATTAGAAATACCGAAAAAAACTTTAGTTGCTTCATGGTTATCTCCCTATGCATAAATTAAAAACAACAGAGTCAAACCCGAATCTAGCTTTATCTCTCAAGCTATCTCTTCTCAGGTTTTCCAGATACAGCGCAATCTGATACGGTTTTTTCTTGCGATGATATACGCTATGTTTATTAAATCAGCGGGCGCAAATACGCACAGTTCGATAGCACACACAGGGGTTCGGGTTGCAGCAGAATCGGAACAATCGTTAACCTATACGCCAGCCGTCACAAGACAGGATAGCGTCATAAAAAAGTGGTTCTTCGCAGTTTTATTTTGTCGCTAGCCTGCGGTATTGGGCGTGATTGAGCAGGCATAGTGTTGCTGCTGGAATTGTGTTCCGGCTTAAAAGTGCTTGGCGCCATCGCGCCGCAACTGAATTCACGGCGAGTTACCGTCAGGATTGCAGCAATGTATTGTTCGTTCATTGGTACCAAGAGAAATAGAAGTGAAAATTATTGAGAAGTTAATTAGCCAGTTGCCGAGGGAAGCCTTCTGGAGCAACCTGAATTCGGGATTGGCTCGGGGAAAGGGACATGCCCGGGAACCCTTGTTCCCGGGCATGTGTATTACTACCTGAAATTTTCTGCTTCTTTTTCTTTCTGGGTTTCTTGCCATGCAGTAAGTTGCTTCTCCGCTTCATCCTTGGAGATGCCATATGACTCCTGGATTTTTCCAGCGAGCTGGTTGCGCTTACCTGCAATCACATCCAGCTGATCATCGGTAAGCTTGCCCCATTGTTGTTTAGCTTTGCCTTGGAATTGTTTCCAATTGCCTTCAATACGATCCCAGTTCATATTTGATTTCCTTATGGTGAATTGAAAAATTTCGACCCATCGCCACCAGCTAAAGAATTTTGGCCTGGCTGGCGACCCCACTGCGAATTCCCAAGGTTAAGGGGAATTCGCGAAAAGACATTGTCCTGTTCCTGCCAATAATTCTCGGTGCGCCAAGTCACAAAATAACCGGGTTGCCGTAGATCGATCAGCGCTCAAGCAACGCGCCAATTGGTTTGAGGGACTCAACCCGATCACAAATAACTTTCACAATGGCAACCAGCGGCGCGCCTAACAGCATCCCCCATACCCCCCAAAGCCATCCAAAAAACAGCAAGGCAATAAATAGCACTGCGGCATTCACCCGGGCAAACCGGCTCTGCAGCCAAGTCGTGAAGCCAAACCCCACCGCAACCGCGACAAGTAGCGACACCCCCGCTACGGCGAGTCCATGGAGCAGGGAACCGAACTGCAGGAATCCAGCAATACCTGTGGCGAATGCGACCAATGCAGGACCCAGATAAGGAACAAAGTGCAACACACCCGCGAGGACGCCCCATACACCGGCCTGTTCCATGCCGAGTGCTTCAAAAGCAAGCCAGGTGCAAATGCCGACCAGGATATTTGATACAAGCACGGTAAGCAGATAGCGCTGGATTTGCACATCAATTTCATCAAGAATACGCACGGCTTCTTTTTTGCGCGACAATGACGGCCCGACAAACTGCACCAGCTTGCGGCGGAAATGGGCGCCCGAGGCCAGCAGAAAATAACTGAGCAACAAAATGATTGGCGTTTGCGCGGCAATCGTCAGGAGCAGCGTAGACTGGACAAGCACATAATCCCGTAGCCAAGTGGGGGACTCCTCGCTGGGGCGCACTACCAGCACCCGTGCACTGCTCGGCTTTGCCTTTGTGTCAGCACCACCCCCCAGATCATTGGCGACGCCTTGCAGCTCTTTGGCAGCTTCCTGCATATTTCGTAATGCGGTCGGGCCATTGCTCAACCCATCAATCAAATTCTGTCGCAATTTATGCGCGGCCTCTGGCAACTTTTCGATCAGTAAAGCCGCATCATCGCTCACCGAAAATGCAATCCAGGACAGGCTACCAACCAGCATGGCAAGCAATAATGCCGCTCCCAAGGGGCGCGGTATATAACAAGTTTTCAACCACTCCACCACCGGGCTCAGTGTGTAACTCACCATAATTCCGATCAGTAAGGGTACGAAGAAAGCGCGTGCCAGATAGAGTGCCGCCACCAGTGCGATGACCGCCACTATCCCCAGTGATATATTCATTCGCAAATAACGGGTCGTGCGTATCGTGATCGCGGAATCCGTGATCAGAACAGCTACCTCGGGAGGCGGGGCGTTGGGATCGGCTTCACCATTTGGATCCACGCCGTTCTTTATGTCTTTCTCCAGTGTGCTATCAGCCCCCATTTTGTACGATGGAATTTCTCTGGAGATGCTGCGTTCATCATTCTGCATTTTGTACCTTGTTTTATCTTTTAAAATTGTTAGGAACTTCGTAAATAATTTTCTTTCTTCCGCAAGATACCCCTCTGTGCGCTACCCCACATACACCCCGGATCCCAAACGCATCGCGAGTCGCGAAGAATGTGTATGCCACCCCACTGAATAATTATTGAGAATTTTTTATTATAAAATTGTGAGTTGATTATTGACTTACAGCGAGAGCGCTTCTTCCATTTTTATCAAGGAGAAATTAAATGACATCATCAAAAACCAAAGATAAGGATCACAAGAAAAAAAATGACCATCAAGGCGAAGACCAAGATACACCGCAAAATCATACTCCGCAACAACATCAGCAACATCATCAGAAAGCGCCCGAACACGACCATACCTCCAAGCATCATAAGGAATCGGCTCGTTATGATGATGAACCAAACGCTCATAAAAGCGCCGTGAACTATGCCCCCAACGGGCATACGATTCGCGCTGCGGAATACCGAGGGGAAAGCAGCAAAAAACATGCAAAAACATACAGCCGTAAAAGCCCGTCAGAATTCTGATCGCACCTTTTATGCACAACAGGTGCCGGAATTTTTTGGCACCTGTTATTAAATCCAAAAGGAATTATGTTCTGATAGCCTCGGCCGAGGAGAAGAAAAATAGCAACGACGAACCCTCGTACTATCTGGAAATGAGCAGCAGTTCGCAGTGGGTCGTTGCTAATATCAAACCGCGATTAGGTATGGGAACGATCCATGGAAAGAGTATTCAAGTTCCGCACAGAAGCTGGAGGTAGCAATGAAAATATTAGGCTTTCAACCCACCCGCATTTCCAGCATCAGATGATTCACGCGCTTGACGAAACCAGCCGGGTCGTCCAGTTGCCCGCCCTCTGCGAGTAATGCCTGATCAAATAGAACCGCAGCCCAATCATCAAAATATTTTTCTTCTTCTTTTAAACGCATTACCACCGGATGATTCGGATTAATTTCCAGGATAGGGAGAGTAGACGGAGTTTTCTGCCCGGCGGCTTTGAGCATACGTGCCATATTGCCGCCGATGTCATGCTCGTCGGAAACCAGACACGCGGGTGAATCGGTGAGCCGATGGGTCACTCGCACTTCCTTGACGCGTTTCTCCAGAGTCTGTTTAATTTTTTCGATCAACTCTTTGTGGTCAGTGGCTTGTTTTTCCTGCTCCTGCTTCTCGGTTTCATCTTCCAGCTTGCCCAGATCGAGTCCACCCTTGGCGACGGAGATCAGCGATTTGCCATCGAACTCGGTCAAGGAACTTACTACCCACTCGTCCACGCGATCAGATAGCAACAACACTTCGATGCCCTTTTTGCGGAACACTTCCAGATGCGGGCTGTTCTTGGCCGCATTAAAAGTTTCTGCGGTAATGTAGTAGATTTTGTCTTGCCCATCTTTCATGCGCGCGATGTAATCGGCCAGCGAAACCGTTGCTGCGTCGGTGTCTGCATGAGTGGAGGCGAAACGCAATAAAGCGGCGATTTTTTCCTTGTTGGCGAAATCCTCTGCCGCGCCCTCCTTCAACACCTGGCCGAACTCGCCCCAGAATTTGGCGTATTTTTCCTTTTCATTAGCCGCCAGGTCTTCCAGCAAACTCAACACCTTCTTGGTACAACCAGAGCGTATCGCCTCAATGTCTTTCGATTCCTGAAGAATTTCGCGCGATACATTCAACGGCAAGTCGCTGGAATCCACGACGCCGCGCACGAAGCGCAAATAAGGGGGCAGCAATTGCTCGGCATCATCCATGATGAACACGCGGCGCACGTAAAGCTTGATGCCGTGGCGCGCATTACGATCCCACATATCGAACGGGGCACGTGCCGGAATATAGAGCAACTGCGTGTATTCCTGACGGCCTTCCACGCGCGCATGCGTCCACGCCAGCGGGTCTTCGTAATCATGTCCGACATGTTTGTAAAATGCCTTGTACTCATCGTCAGAAATATCGTTCTTGGCACGCGCCCACAAAGCGGAAGCCTGATTGACCGTTTCGTCCTCTTCGGTGATGACCTGCCCACCCTCTTTCCATTCTTCTTTCGGGTGCCCGGCCAAAAGTTTTTCGGATTTCATCACGATGGGCTGGACGATGTGATCCGAATATTTGTGGATGATGGAACGGATCTTATGACCGCTGAGCAAATCGTCCTGATCAGTGCGGAGGTGCAGCGTGATGTCCGTGCCTCGCGCGGGCTTGTCTATCATCTCAATACTGAATTCACCGCCGCCATCCGATTCCCAATGCACGCCCTGGTCAGCCGATTCTCCGGCACGGCGGGTCGTAACCGTAACCTTGTCGGCTACGATGAATGATGAATAAAAGCCGACACCGAATTGCCCAATCAGATTCGCATCTTTTTTCTGGTCGCCGCTTAATTTAGTGAAAAATTCCCGCGTGCCGGATTTCGCAATAGTGCCGAGATTATTGATGACCTCGTCTCGGCTCATGCCGATGCCGTTGTCACTGATGGTGAGCGTCCTGGCATTCTTGTCGTAACTAACCCGTATTTTCAGATCGGCATCGTTCTCGAATAAACTGTCGTTGTGCAGCGC
>JBDTPU010000177.1:0-8975 GCA_039932535.1 Gallionella sp.
TTAAAAGGAGAACATCATGCAAAAACCGGAAATAAAAAGACCAGAAATAAAAACCGTCGCCAATCTTGAATCGGCATTTGCCGGGGAGTCGATGGCTCACATTAAGTATCGCTACTTCGCGAAAATCGCGCGTGCCGCAGGCGACGAGGACACGGCGCGGATATTCGAGGAAACCGCCGCCCAGGAAGTGCAGCATGCATTCGGACATCTTGATTTGCTTTACCCTAAGGAAACCATGACACCGGTGCGCTGTTTGCAAATGGCGATAGACGGCGAGACCTACGAATACACCGAGATGTATCCCGGTTTTCTCAAGACGGCACAGCAGGAAGGCAATGCCGCTGTCGTAGCGGAAATCAACGAGCAGATTGCCGAATCAAGAGTACATGCCGAACAATTTCAAACGATGTTGCAGAAGGCGGCGAAACGCTTTGCCGCATTGGCCAAGGTGGAAGAGCGTCACGCCAATCAATATCGCGCGGTGTTGGCGAAGGTTACCGCTTAATCTATTTTTAAGGAGAACAACATGAAAGTTTGGCAATGTGTGGTTTGTGGTTTCGTATACGATGAAGCGGCTGGCTTGCCCGCAGAGGGCATCAAGCCCGGCACGGCGTGGGCGGATATTCCGGAAAATTGGGCGTGTCCGGATTGCGGGGTAGCCAAGGCCGATTTTGAAATGGTGCAGGTGTAATGAAACCTATCGTAGTACTGGGCAGCGGCTTGGCGGGCTACACGCTGGTGCGCGAATTGCGCAAACTGGATCGCGATACAGAAATCATTTTGATATCGCGCGACAGCGGCGATTATTATTCCAAGCCGATGCTCTCGAATGCGTTTGCGCAAGGCAAAGATGCGGCCACACTGGTTAACACTGCGGCGGCGGAAATGGCCAAACAACTAAACTTTACGCTGCTGCCCCATACCGAAGTGTTGGGGATTGATCGCGAGCGCAAGCAGTTGCGAACCTCCGCAGGCGTGATCGAATATGGCCGTCTGGTGTTGGCGTTAGGCGCAGACGCGATACGTCTGCCGTTACAGGGGGATGCTGCTGATGCGGTGATGTCGGTGAACGATCTGGCTGACTATGCGAAATTTCGCGGTGCGATCACTTCTGTAAAACAAATCGCGATCATTGGCGCTGGCCTGATCGGCTGTGAATTCGCCAATGATCTGGCGGCGGCCGGATATGCGGTGACGGTGATAGACCCGACCGCCTATCCGCTCTCCGGCCTGATGCCGGAGGAAGCCGGCACGCAACTGCTGGCGCCGCTGGTAAATCTGGGCGTAGCATTCCATTTTGGTGTGGCAGTAAAAGCAGTGGATAGAAATTCATCTGCTTATGCACTGACACTGACCAATGAATCGGTTTTGCATGCCGACATAGTTTTGTCTGCGGTCGGTTTGCGTCCGCGCATCGAGTTGGCGCGCAATGCCGGACTCGCGGTGAATCGCGGCATCGTGGTAGACGCGCAACTGCGCAGCAGCGACGCGGATATTTTCGCGCTGGGCGATTGCGCCGAAATCGAGGGACGCGTGCTGCCTTATGTGTTGCCCATCATGCACGCCGCGCGGGCGCTGGCGCGAGTGCTGGCAGGTGAAGATGCACGGGTGGAATTTCCCGCCATGCCGGTGGTCATCAAAACACCCGCCCATCCTGTCGCAGTGCTTCCGGTTGCACGCAATGCACTCGGCGCATGGCAAATGCTGGCAAATGGTCATGGCGTCAAGCTGGGATTTTTCGATGCGCAGAATCAGCTAAGCGGATTTGTGCTCACCGGAGAGTACGCCGTTGAGCGCGGCGCGATGACCAAACAATTGGGGTTGCCAGGTTTTCATCCGGCTGACTGATTTGTTTCAGCGGGGGATCTCTGGTTTAACTGCGAATCAAATGATCCAGCGCGATGCCGGCAAACACTGCTGCGCCCAACCAGTTGTTGTGCAGAAACGCGCTAAAGCACGCTTCGCGTTGGCGAGATTTAATCAGACCATAGTGATACAGCGCGATGCCACCAGCACCTAGCAAGCCCAGGTAATACGCCCATCCTGAAGCCGTCATCTGTCCCGCCCAGACTAGTAAAGCCAGCGTAATGGTGTAGCAAGCCATCACCGCAGCGACATCGTATTTTCCGAACAGCAATGCCGATGAATGAATGCCGAGATGAATGTCGTCCTCCCTGTCCACCATTGCATACTCCGTGTCATAAGCGATTGCCCAGAACATATTGGCAACGAGCAACAGCCACGCCACCGGCGGCACGCTGCCTAGCGTTGCGGCGAAGGCCATCGGGATGCCGAAGCCGAACGCGATGCCGAGCCAGGCTTGCGGAATGGCCAGAAAACGTTTGGTGAACGGATAGCTGGCGGCAAGAAATACCGCTGGGATGGAAAGCAACAGCGTCAGCCGGTTGAGCGGCAATATCAGCACAAAGGCGAGCAGCGCAAGAATGGCCGCCAGCCACAGCGCCTCGCGCGGCGCGATGCGTCCGCTGGCGACGGGACGATCCTTGGTGCGCATTACATGTTTGTCGAAATCGCGGTCGGCATAGTCGTTGATGGCGCATCCGGCAGAGCGCATCAGCACCGTGCCGAGCACGAAGATCAACACAATGTGCCAGGCAGGATGACCACTGCCCGCGATCCACACGCCCCACAGCGTCGGCCACAGCAGCAGCATGATGCCGATAGGGCGGTTGAGGCGGGTGAGCCGCAGGTACAGCGATAGTCGTTCGGATAATTTCATGATGCGATTCTACCCTGCCCAGTCAACACCACGCATGGGGGGAACGTACCCTGCATGAATGATGCTATTCTTAGCGAACCGGAATACTGGAGAGATACCATGAAACTGCTCGGCACCAACACCAGCCCCTACGTGCGCAAGGCGCGCCTTGTGCTGCTGGAAAAACACATCCCCCACGAATACCTGATCGATGCGCCGCGCGAACCGGGCAGCCAGGTGGCGCGCGCCAATCCGCTCGGGCGCATCCCGGCGCTGATACTCGACGACGAGACCTGCGTGTACGACTCGCCGGTGATCGCCGAATATGCCGACACGCTGAACGATGCGCCGATATTGATTCCCCGCAACGACGCGTTGGCACGGATGCGTGTCAAGCGCTGGGAAGCGCTGGCGGACGGCATCATGGATTCCGCCGTCGTGGTGCGCACCGAAAGCATACGCCCTCAGGAAAAGCAGGAACCGGACAACATCACCCGGCACAACGAAGCCATCACGCGAGCGCTTTCTTTTGCCGCCGAACAGCTAGGCCAAAACGAATGGTGCCACCACGAACCTGGAAAAGCCGCGTCCATCACGCTGGCCGATCTGGCACTGGCGAGCGCACTTATCTATCTAAACCTGCGCCAACCCGAGCGCGACTGGCGCGGCGCTCACGCTAATCTGGCCGCATGGTTCGCCCGGGTCAGCAAACGCGACAGCGTTCGCGCAACGCTTGCGGAGTGACCGAGCGAAAATAAATATCTATCAATCGAGTTTCAATATCCCCGGCAAGAATACTTCCGTCACCAACAGCGGCGCACCGTGCAGATAGAACAGCGAGCGGCGTGCCCATAGCCTGTGAGGCGGATCAATTAACTTTTCTACAGCGCGCTGATACAACGGGTGGGTGTTGCGCAGTGCTTTGTAATGCAGCGGCTTGCGCGTTACCTGCGGATGCGCGAACAGCAACGCGCCGAGCGGTTTATTGCCCAGCGTGCGCACCGCCGACCATGCGCCGTGCAGATGCTCGCGCGCAAATACGCTGTGCGCGAATACCACCGGCTGACCGTCGGCATACAGAAATACCTCACGCGAGTATGCGAGTTGTTGCGGGGTGACGCCCAGCAATGCGGATTCATCCAGCGCGATGCGCGCCAGGCCGCTACGTACGTCGCGTACCGAAAAGTTTGTGCAGCGTTGCCGGATGCGTTGCGTGAGAGAACCGCGGTCTTGCAGCCAGGAGGCAAGACCGAGTTCGCAACCCAGTGCAGTACCGTTCCAGAATGTATCAGTATTATGCGTATTCATAAGGCGGAAACTCCCTTATTCACATTCTCGTAAAGGAAGGGATTTTCGCAGGGTGCGCTTGCGCACCATCTTCGACGAAACTGGTGCGCAAGCGCACCCTGCGATATCTGGAAAGTTTGCCAATCGCAATTATTCATGGTGGCAAAACCCCCTCTATGCCCCCCTCGCAAGCTCTCCCCCTTGTCATAACCAGCGACTTGGCTATCGTCTTTTGATAGCCTAGTCGAATGGCTAGTAGTTCCATCAGGGCGAGGATTAAGCAGCCCCTCCCCTGATAAGGGGAGGATGGGAGGGGTTTAAACATGCAAGTAATCATGTTTGTTTGCCATCCAGCGTTGCAAATGCGCCCGTGCCGCATCGGGGAAATCTCGCAACAATTCGTCGGCAGCTTGCCGCGCGTGATTCAACAGGTCTTCGTCGGCGCTGATGTCGGCGAAGCGCAGCATCGCCACACCGCTTTGCCGCGCGCCGAGCAGTTCGCCGGGGCCGCGCAATTGCAAATCCTGTTGCGCGATGGCGAAACCGTCGTTGCTCTCAAAAATAATTTTCAGGCGCGCCCGCGCCAATTCGGAAAGCGGCTGCTGGTACAGCAGCACGCACATGCTTTCCGCCGCACCACGCCCCACCCGTCCGCGCAATTGGTGCAATTGCGCCAACCCCATGCGCTCGGCGTGGTCGATCACCATCAGGCTGGCGTTCGGCACATCCACGCCGACTTCGATGACGGTGGTGGCGACCAGTAATTGCAATTCATTCGCTTTGAAGGCCGCCATCACTCGCGCTTTTTCAATATTATCGAGCTTGCCATGCACCAGGCCGACGCGCAATTCCGGAAAGGTTTGCGTGAGCAATTGAAAAGTTTCCAGTGCGGTTTGCAATTGCAGTATTTCCGATTCATCGATCAGCGGGCAAACCCAATAGGCTTGCTGGCCTGCCATGCAAGCGGCGCGCACCCGGGCTATCACTTCGGTGCGGCGTTCATCGCTGACCAGCTTGGTAATCACCGGTGTGCGCCCCGGCGGTAGCTCGTCGATCACTGATACATCAAGGTCGGCGTAATAACTCATTGCAAGTGTGCGAGGAATCGGAGTGGCGCTCATCATCAGTTGATGCGGCTCATTCGAATTTATTCCAGCGGACTCATCAGGCCGTTCGCCCTGAGTTTGTCGAAGGGTATTAGTCTGAAGTGAGTGTGGTTCGATAGGCTCACCACGAACGGCTTTAGAAGTCTTACCTTTATTACGCAACGCGAGTCTTTGCTGCACGCCAAACTTATGCTGCTCATCGACGATCGCCAGACCGAGTTTATTAAACTTGATCTGCTCCTGAAACAGCGCGTGCGTGCCTATCGCGAGCAGTGTTTCGCCGGATGCGATGTGTTCGGCGGCAAGTTGTTTTTCTTTTTTCTTCAAGCTGCCGGACAGCCACACCGGCGCAATTCCCAACGGCTCCAGCCAATCGCGCAGCTTGAGGTAATGCTGTTCGGAGAGGATTTCGGTAGGCGCCATCAGCGCGGCCTGATAGCCGTTTTCGATCGCCTGCAATGCGGCCAAGGCAGCGACGATGGTCTTGCCGCTGCCGACATCGCCGAGCAGCAGGCGCTGCATCGGATGCGGCTGCGCGAGGTCGCGGCTGATTTCCGCGAACGTGCGCTGTTGCGCTTTGGTCAATGCGAACGGCAAATTTCTTGTCAACTGCGCAGTGAGTTTTCCAAGCGCGGTCAGCTGGGGCGCGATGCGCTTGCCGCGTTCGCGGTGATGCACGCGCATCGACAGTTGCTGCGCCAGCAGTTCGTCGAATTTGATGCGCCGCCAGGCAGCGTGGGTGCGCTGTTCCAGCGTGCTGGCCGCAATATCCGGAGTAGGGTGGTGCAACAACCGGACACTTTCTGCGAAGCTCGCCAGCTTCAATTTTTGCAGCAGCGCGTCCGGCAAAGTGTCGGGCAACGGCAGCGTTTCCAGTGCATTGACGATCAGCTTGCGCAGAATGGATTGCGATAACCCTGCCGTGGTCGGGTAAACCGGCGTAAGGCTGGGTTGCAGCGGCGTGTTGTCGTCCACTGCGCGGCATTTCGGGTGCACCATCTCCAGTCCGTAATGACCCATGCGTACTTCGCCAAGCGCGCGTATCTGTTTGCCGACCGCAAGTTGTTTTTGCTGGCTGGGATAAAAATTCAAA
The DNA here is from genome assembly GCA_039932535.1 of Gallionella sp. GTDB lineage: Bacteria > Pseudomonadota > Gammaproteobacteria > Burkholderiales > Gallionellaceae > Gallionella. The sequence continues at coordinate 6,206 of JBDTPU010000177.1, forward strand.
AAGCGCAAATATAATTCGCCGCCATTATCTTCAAGACGACAAACCAGCGTGCGACGGGGACGAAAGGCGATTTCGCTGTGCGTGATGCTGCCCTGCACCTGGACCGTCCCGCCCGCTTGCACGGTCGCTATCGGCGCGAGATGGGTTTCGTCCTCATAGCGCAACGGCAGATGCAACAGCAGATCGGCACGATGATGGATGCCAAGCTTGGCGAGTTTGGCGAGTGTGGCAGGGGAGATTTTTGTAGGAAACACAGGTTTGGAAAGTGCTCAGCATGGGATTGAAAAACGTCGCGAGCGATGGCAGAACGCGACGCGAAAGGGCAAAGAAGCGGAGTTCACATTTGGGTGAATGAGCATTCTGAGTCCTTGAGCAACAAAGTTCTGGCGAGCGGAGTAGTTTTTCAACCCATGTTAATCCTGAACGACCAGCACCCCATCCATCTCCACCAGCGCGCCGCGCGGCAGCGCCGCCACGCCCACTGCGGCGCGCGCCGGATAGGGCTGGCGGAAATAGCTGGCCATGATCTCATTCACTTTGGCGAAATGGCCGAGGTCGGTGAGATAGACGTTGAGTTTCACCAGATCGTCAAAGCTGCTGTCGGCAGCGCTGGATACCGCGCGCAGATTCTGGAACACGCGATGAATTTGCGCCTCGATACCTTCCACCAACTGCATGGTGCCCGGGTCGAGTCCGATCTGGCCGGATAAATAAACGGTGTCGCCGACACGCACTGCTTGCGAATAAGTGCCGATTGCGGCGGGCGCGTCGGGGGTCTGGATGATTTTTTTGTGTGCCATGTTTTTTTCCTCTGCATCAAATACCGGATTGCAATTATAGCGCTTAGGTGATTACGGTTGGCTGTTCACGTCCGCTGCGTTCGCGCAATTGTGAAATTTTCAGTGCGATGCTGATCAGCGGGGCAAGCGCTTGTTGCGCGTCGAGGTGATGTCTGGCAACGTCGGGTTCAAAGGCTTCCAGATAGATACGCAGGGTAGCGCCGCCGGTGCCGGTGCCGGAGAGGCGGAACACGATACGCGAGCCGTCGGTGAAAATGATGCGCACGCCCTGGCCGATACTCACGCTGCCATCCACCGGATCGGTATAGCTGAAGTCGTCGCAGAGCTTCACTTGTAGATGACCGAACTGTGCGCCGCGCAAAGTAGGGGAACTCTCCAGCAGCAATTTCATCACGCTGTTGGCGGCATCAGCGGGAATATCCTCGTAGTCATGGCGCGTATAGACATTCCGCCCGAAGCGCGCCCAATGGTCGCGCACTATGCCTTCTACAGATTGTTTGCGTACCGCGAGTATGTTCAGCCAGAATAATATCGCCCACAGCCCGTCTTTTTCGCGTATGTGATCTGAGCCGGTGCCAAAACTTTCTTCGCCGCACAGCGTTACTTTGCCCGCATCCATCAGATTGCCGAAAAATTTCCAGCCGGTCGGGGTTTCGTAACAGGGAATGCCAAGCGTTGCGGCCACGCGATCCACGGCGGCGCTGGTCGGCATGGAGCGTGCAATGCCCGCCAGGCCTTGCTGGTAGCCCGGCACCAAATGCGCGTTTGCGGCGAGTATCGCGAGACTGTCGGATGGTGTGACAAAAAAATGTTTGCCCAAGATCATATTCCGGTCGCCGTCGCCATCCGAGGCCGCGCCAAAATCCGGCGCGTCATCGTCGTACATATTTTCAACCAGCTCGTGCGCGTAAGTCAGATTGGGATCGGGGTGACCGCCGCCGAAATCAGGCAACGGCACGTCATTCATCAGGCTGCCTGCCGCTGCCCCCAGGCGATTCACAAATATCTCGCGCGCATACGGGCCGGTCACCGCGTGCATCGCATCGAATTTTATTTTAAAACCGGATGCCAATAATGCGCGGATCGCGGCGAAATCGAACAGCGACCCCATCAGTTCCGCATAGTTATTAACCGGGTCGATCACCGTTGCTGTCATTTCGCCAATTTTGTAATTACCCAGCGTATCCAGGGGGACATCGGCTGCATCAATGATGCGGTATTGTGCAATTTTTTTGCTGGAGGCAAAGATTGCTTCGGTGATTTTTTCCGGTGCGGGTCCGCCATTGGCGGTGTTGTACTTGATGCCGAAATCGCCATCCGGGCCGCCCGGATTATGGCTGGCGGATAAAATGATGCCGCCGTAAGTCGTATATTTCCGGATCACGCAAGAAGCAGCGGGAGTGGAAAGCAAGCCTCCCTTGCCGACCAGCACGCGTCCGAATTTATTAGCCGCAGCCATTTTCAAAATGATCTGGATCGCTTCACGATTGTAATAGCGGCCATCGCCGCCCAACACCAGTGTCGCGTCCGGCGGAGCTGCGATTGTATCGAAAATGGACTGCACAAAATTTTCCAGATAATGCACCTGCTGAAAAACCGGCACGCGCTTGCGCAAGCCCGATGTGCCGGGTTTTTGATCGGTGAAGGGGCTAGTCGCAACTGGGCTGATGTGCATTTTTGTTCCTGTTTTTTTGTGGTGATTTTATCGGTATCTTACCAGCAGAAAAACTTGTCAGGTCGGCTCCCCAAAGGCCGCGATTCCTGCAATAATCGCGGGTGTAAGAATAATATTGCCCGGGTTTAAGAATAATGTTGATTGAAAGAGACCAGGTAAATGATGAGTCAGGATGATTTGAAGCGCGCTGTCGCCAAGGCTGCGATCGAGTACGTGCCGTTCGATTGTATCGTCGGTGTGGGCACCGGTTCCACCGCCAATTTTTTTATTGATGAGCTGGCTAAAATCAAGCACA
>JBDTPU010000178.1:0-2362 GCA_039932535.1 Gallionella sp.
CTTGCCGTTGGTGTAACCCTTGTCGTGGCCGATCTTGCTGCGCAACGCGCCGAGCGCATCGTTGACGATCTTTTCCTTGTCCGCACCAAAGAAGATGATGTCGCCGTTCTGTGCGCCGGTTCGTTCGATGATAGTCTTCAGTGCGGCTGCGTGGAGGTTCTTCACGATAGGCGACTGCAAGCCGGTCTCATTGAGTTGCGTGATGTCGTTGACCTTGATGTAAGCCAGCCCCTTGGCGCCGTAGATGCCGACAAATTTTGTGTACTCGTCGATCTCGCCGCGCGAGAACGCGCTGCCGCCCGGCACGCGCAACGCTGCGACGCGGCCATTCTCGGAATTGGCCACACTGGAAAACACCTTGAACGCGACATCCTTTACCGCATCGGTGACCTCGGTCAGTTCCAGTGTCACGCGCAGATCCGGCTTGTCGGAACCGTAGCGCGCCATCGCCTCGGCATAGGTGATGCGCGGGAATGGATTGGGCAGCTCCTCACCCAGTGCTTCCCTGAACACGGTGCGTATCATCTCTTCCATCAGCGCGGTGATCTGCGTTTCATTCAGGAACGAAGTCTCGATATCCACCTGGGTGAATTCCGGCTGGCGGTCGGCACGCAGGTCTTCGTCGCGGAAACACTTGGTGATCTGGTAATAACGATCGAAACCCGCCACCATCAATAATTGCTTGAACAGTTGCGGCGACTGGGGCAATGCAAAGAATTCACCCGGATGCACACGCGAAGGCACCAGATAGTCGCGTGCGCCTTCGGGCGTGGACTTCGTTAGCATCGGCGTCTCAATGTCGATAAAACCACGGCTGTCGAGAAAACGGCGGAAGGCCATCGCCACCTTGTAGCGCAGCATCATGTTCTTCTGCATCTGCGGACGACGCAGATCGATCACACGATGGGTCAGACGCACCGTCTCTGAGAGGTTCTCGTCATCCAGCTGGAACGGTGGGGTCAGCGCGGTATTCAACACCTCGATCTCGTGGCACAGAATTTCGATTTCGCCGCTGGTGATATTGGCATTGGTCGTGCCCGCCGGACGACGGCGTACCTTGCCGGTCACACGTAGTACGAATTCGTTGCGCACTGATTCGGCGATCTTGAACATTTCGGCGCGGTCCGGGTCGCAGACGATTTGCGCCAGACCCTCGCGGTCGCGCAGGTCAATGAAAATCACCCCTCCGTGGTCACGGCGGCGATGCGCCCAGCCGCACAGGCTGACGGTTTGATCGAGTTGGTCGGTGTTGAGCAGTCCGCAATAATGAGTTCGCATGGTTCAGTTAAATAAATCCGGTTTCTGAAATAATAATACGGCTTCTAAAATCAAAGGTGGCAGTTTAATCAGGGATTCAGAACATGGACGCGATGCCTGCCGGTTTCGGAATTCACCGCCACGCCCATCGAAACGATGGAGCGCAATGCCACATCCACGGTCATGTCCAGTTCGATGGTGTCGGCTTTGCGCACGAAAAAATAAAAACCATTCACCGGACTCGGTGTAGTGGGAATAAATACCGCGACATATTCATCCTCAAACTGGTCGGTCACTTCGCCCGGCACACCGGTCTGAAACGCCAGAGACCAAGCCTGCGGATGAGGATAGCGCACCAGCAGCACCTTGCGAAAAGAATTGCCGTTGCCCGACAACAAAGTATCGCTGACCTGCTTCACGCCTTTATAGATGCTGCCGACAAAAGGCACATGCAGCATTGCTTTTTCCCATTGCACCCATAAATACTGGCCGAACACATTGCGCATCAGCAGGCCCGTGAGCAGCACCACGGCCAGCGTCAGAATAATACCCAGGCCGGGGATGTGGATACCTAATACTCTGTCGGGATGCCATTGTGCGGGCAACAACAACAGCGTGCTATCCATCGTCCCGATGGTCAGATTCAGCACCCACAAGGTAATGCCGAGCGGAACCCAGACCAGCAGGCCGGTAATGAAATATTTTTTCATGCGTTTAAGCAGAACCACCCGACACCGGCGCGGAGACCGTGTTGGCAGCAGGCGCGGGGGTCGCGTCAGGCTTGCCTGCCGGCTTATCTTCTGACTTGATCTCGGGTGACTTGCCCTCGGGCTTCCCATCTTGCTTCCTGGCGCCGCCCTTGAAATCTGTAACATAATAACCACTGCCCTTCAGCTGAAAACCGGCAGCGGTCAATTGCTTGGTGAAGGTCTCCTTGCCGCATTCGGGACAAGTGTGCAGCGGGGCATCATTCATTTTCTGCATCACGTCTTTTTTCAGGCCGCAACTGGAACAACCATAAGCGTAAATAGGCATAACGTCTTCCGACCGGGAATTTACACCCGGGTAATTTACAAAGGGGCGCATTATACCCGAGCCAAGCGCC
>JBDTPU010000179.1:0-3764 GCA_039932535.1 Gallionella sp.
GCAGCACTTCGCCGGTCATTTTCTTTTGCTGATGGGTGATGTTCTGGCCTTCGCCTGCTTCACCCATGCCGTAGCCTTTCACCGTCTTGGCGAGGATCACGGTCGGCTGGCCAGTGTGTTTGCTGGCTGCCGCATAGGCGGCAAATACTTTGTGCGTATCGTGGCCGCCGCGATTCAAATGCCAGATTTCCTGATCCGTCATATCGGAAACCATCTCCAGCAGCTCAGGATATTTGCCGAAGAAATGCTCGCGCACATACGCGCCGTCTTTCGATTTGTAAGTCTGATACTCGCCGTCCACCGCTTCCTGCATGCGCTTTTGCAACAGGCCATGTTTATCTTTGGCGAGCAAACGATCCCACTGATCGCCCCATACCACCTTGATGACATTCCAGCCCGCGCCGCGGAATACGCCTTCCAGCTCCTGGATGATTTTGCCATTGCCGCGCACCGGGCCGTCAAGACGTTGCAGATTGCAGTTCACCACGAAAATCAGATTGTCGAGCATCTCGCGCCCCGCCATCGAAATCGCTCCCAATGATTCCGGCTCATCCGTTTCACCGTCGCCCAAAAATGCCCACACCTTGCGTCCTTCGGTGTCGACGATGCCACGATGTTTCAGATAGCGCATGAAGCGCGCCTGATAAATTGCCATCAGCGGACCGAGGCCCATCGATACTGTCGGGAATTGCCACAAGTCCGGCATCAGCCACGGATGCGGATAAGAAGACAAGCCGCCGCCATCTGTTTCCTGGCGGAATTTGTACATTTGCTCGGTGCTGATGCGTCCTTCGAGGAAAGCGCGCGCATAAACGCCGGGCGATGAGTGTCCCTGAAAATACACCAGATCGCCGCCGTGCGTAGCGGTCTTGCCATGGAAAAAATGATTGAAGCCGACGTCGTACAAAGTGGCGGCGGAAGCAAAGCTGGCGATGTGCCCGCCTAATTCCGATGAATCACGGTTGGCATTCAGTATCAGCACCATCGCGTTCCAGCGCATCCATCCGCGCAGCCGATGCTCCAGATCCTGATTGCCGGTGGAGCGTATTTCCTCATTGAGCGGAATGGTGTTGCAATACGGCGTGGTGGCAGTGAAGGGCATGCTCGCGCCGGAATTGCGCGCTTTGTCTACCAGTTGTTCCAGCAGAAAATGGGCGCGTTCCGCGCCTTCGTTTTCCAGAACCGACTCCAGGGCATCCAGCCACTCCTGGGTTTCTTGCGGGTCGTAATCAGGTACTAATGCCATCTTTCCATTCTCTCTCTATTGCAACATTATTTATTAGGGAAACGCCTAAGCCCGTTCGCGGTGAGTGTTTCCCGTTCGACCCTTCGATACACCGCGCTACGCGCGGCACTCAGGGCGAACGGGAAATGTATCGAACCGCATCCAGATTCAACTCTTCCTTATGGGTTCCCATGTTCCAAACAAACGATTGTTTCCTGCTCGGTGATTATCCACTCGACTTTTATATCTGTTGTTTCCTGCGGAATGGATTCTACGATCTGCAGCGAGAACGTCGCAGCGACCAACACCGGCCTATGAGCCTTATGAGCCAGCAGCTTGTCGTAATAACCGCCGCCATAGCCCAGCCGCGCCCCATTCCGGGTAAATGCCACGCCCGGTAAAAGCGCGAATTCTACCTCATTTAGTGTAACCACCTTCTCACAACGTTCGACCACCGGCTCGCGTATCCCCCACAACCCCGGCGCCAACTGGTTTTCCAAATCATCCACCCAATATAAATCAAGCTGATTGGTGTGGCGGTTCACGCGCGGCAGGGCTAATTTTTTACCGTCCGCCAATGCCTGTTGTACCCAGAGGTCACTGGCAAATTCAGCGCCGATGTTCATGTAGCCTAAAACAGCACCGGCCTGCCGGTATTGCGGCAACTGCAACAGACGTTCGGTGATCGCCGCGCTATATGCGGCGCGCACGACGAAAGGAAGCTGCTCGCGCAGGGACTGGATAGTCTCGCGGATGCCGAGCTTGGTCGCATGCGGCAAAATGGGCATGGAGTCTAGCCTAGGAATAGCCGGTACGCCGGATTTGTACTCTCGTCCCAATAGCGGTAGCCCAGCGTGTCGAGAAAAGTCTTGAGCGCCTTTTTGTCGTGATGCGGCACTTGCATGCCGACCAGCACGCGGCCGTAATCCGCGCCGTGGTTGCGGTAGTGGAACAGGCTGATGTTCCAGCTGTGACTCATACTGTTGAGGAACAGCATCAGCGCGCCGGGGCGTTCCGGGAATTCGAAGCGGAACATGATTTCGTCCTTGATCTCACGCGCGTGGCCGCCGACCAGATGGCGCAAATGCAGCTTGGCCATTTCGTTGTGGCTCAAGTCCAGTGTGGCGAGTTTGTTGTGCTGTAACTTTTCCACCAGCTCGCTGGTTTCCAATTGATCGCGCACCTGGATACCGACGAACACATGCGCCGCTTGCGGATTGTCATAGCGGTAATTGAATTCGGTGATGCTGCGCTTGCCGAGCAGCGCGCAGAATTTGCGGAAGCTGCCGGGGGTTTCCGGGATGGTCACGGCGAGTATCGCCTCGCGCTGTTCGCCGATCTCGGCGCGTTCCGCGATGAAACGCAGCCGGTCGAAATTCATGTTCGCGCCGGTGGCGATGGCGACCAACGTTTCGCCTTTCAGCTTTTCGCGCGCGGCATACAGCTTGGCACCGGCGACCGAGAGCGCACCTGCGGGCTCAAGGATGGAGCGGGTGTCTTCGAATACATCCTTGATCGCGGCGCAAGCCGTGTCGGTATCCACCAGGATAATTTCATCGACCAGCTTGCGGCACAGGCGCAATGTTTCGGTGCCCACCTGCTTCACCGCTACGCCATCGGCAAACAGCCCGACATGTTCGAGCGTGATGCGCTTGCCAGTTTTAAAAGACTGGCACATCGCATCAGAATCCACTGGCTGTACGCCGATGATTTTGATATCGGGACGCAGCTCCTTGACGTAAGCCGCTACGCCGGAAATCAGTCCGCCGCCGCCGATGGGCACAAAGATCGCATGGATGGTTTGAGGATGCTGGCGCAGGATTTCCATGCCGATAGTGCCCTGCCCGGCGATCACATCGGGGTCATCATAGGGATGCACAAAAATCATCCCGTTTTGTTTCTCCAGTTCCAGCGCATGCTGATAGGCATCGGAATAGGAATCGCCGTGCAGCACCACTTTCGCGCCACGGCTGGCAACCGCCTGTATCTTGATTTGCGGCGAGGTCGACGGCATCACGATGACCGCTTTGCAGCCGAGTTTCTGCGCGCTGAGTGCCACGCCTTGGGCGTGATTTCCCGCCGAGGCGGTGATCACGCCGCGCTTGAGTTGCTCAACGGAGAGCTGTGCCATCTTGTTGTAAGCGCCGCGCAGCTTGAACGAGAACACCGGCTGCATATCCTCGCGCTTGAGCAATATCGTATTGCCGGTGCGCGCCGACAGATTGGGCGCGACCTCCAACGGGGTTTCGATCGCCACGTCATAGACGCGAGCGTTAAGGATGCGTTTCAAGTAACCATTCATGATTTAACCAGACTGAAAAATACGCGCGCAGATTAGCATAAAAACACTGCGAAACCCTTGCGACATAAGCGAAAATCGGTTCAAATGCCGCGCATGGAACAAATCGATCAACATGGCGTCGTTATACAGACGCAGGTGAATTACCTGCCGGAGCAATCCGATGAGTCGGGCAATCGTTTCGTGTTTTCCTACACCATCACCATTACCAATCTCGGTCATTCGTCCGCCAAGCTTATC
>JBDTPU010000180.1:0-11627 GCA_039932535.1 Gallionella sp.
GGGTGTAGTTCAATGGTAGAACGGCAGCTTCCCAAGCTGCATACGAGGGTTCGATCCCCTTCACCCGCTCCAGGGCACTTCTAAAAACCCAGATTTCATTCCAACTGCCGAACCCTGAATTTTTAGAAGCGCCCGATTATTTCAGCGCAACGTCCGGCACACTGGCATGTTGATCGTGCATCACGATGCGTGAGACAAACAGGATCGCCAGCACATTCCCTGCTATCGCAACATATCCCACCCACCCATAACCTGCGATCTGTCCCGCAGTATTTTGCGTGACGACAAATCCAGCCAGCGTGGTGGCCAAACCCATAGCGAAGGCCTGTACCGTGGCGTTGAGCGACATGAATGTGCCACGCAATTTTGGCTGCGCCGCTGACGTGATGATGGCCATCGCCGGAATCATGCGCCCCGACACCAGTACGAAGAATGTTGTGGTGCAAATCAGCCACATCCACAGCGGTACTGTGCCGATGTTGGTGACAACGAATAGCGGAAACAGTGCAGCGAATGCGACCAGGCGATAGATTTTCACCTTGCCGCGCAAATCGGCGCTATGGCCGATCAGCCGCGCGGTGAGCAGCGTTGCTGCTCCGCCTGTAAAATAAATAAAGGGAATGTCATGGATTGAAATGCCGACATTGCCCACCGCATAAAGGGTGATGTAGGGGATTACCGTGAATCCGGAAAAAATAATCAGCGCGGAGAACAGTAGAGCGCGCAAATGATTGGGGTCGCGCAGCACTTCGAACATCGCCGAGAGTGGATGGTCGCGCTTGGCCTGTCCTGACCCTTCGACACGCTCAGGATCAAAGGCAGTCGAAGGGCTGATGTGATAGCGCAGTGTCGGCAAGATGCGCGCACCGACCAGGACGAATAGCGCAGTTAAAATTGCGATCAGGATGAACGGCGCGCGCCATTGAAAATGATTGGCCAGCCACAACGATAGCGGCACACCTGCAATGGTGGAAAGAGAAAAAGCCGTGGACACGATGCCGCTGGCTTTGGCGCGGCGCGAAAAAGGGATCACGTCGCCGACTATGGTTTGCACCATCGCGCCCAACACCCCGCCGAACGCGCCCGCCAAGCCACGTGCGATGAGCAGTGCGACATAGCCGGGCGCCAGTCCGCAGGCCAGCGTCGCAAGGCCGAACAGCCCGAACATAATCAACAACAAGCGCTTGCGCTCGAAACGATCGATGAAAGTTGCGGCAAACAGGCCGGACAGCGCGGCACTGAAACTATAGGACGCGACCAGCAGGCCGAATTCATGAGTACCGATGCCGAATGCTGTTATCAGCACCGGGCCGAGCGGCATCATGATCATGAAATCGAGGATATGGCTGAACTGGATGCCGGCGAGAGTAAGCAGAAGATAACGTTCGCGTTGCGGGGGAAGTGTGGAGTCCATCCTGCCAATTTTAGCAGACTAATATCCGGCTTCCGGAATGACAAATTTCTAAAGGATAAGCAATAGCTTTATTAAAACCGATTAGAAAAAATTGCGCTTCCGGCAGTGCTAAAATTGCCTCTCGAAATTTTAGCACCCCATCATGCCGCAACCTTCTTTCGTCCACCTCCGCCTGCACAGCGAATATTCAATTTCGGATGGTATGGTGCGCTTGGATGAAGCCATCGCCGCCGCACAACGCGATGCGATGCCAGCGCTGGCGCTGACTGATCTGAATAATTTTTTCGGCCTGATCAAGTTTTACAAAGCGGCGCGCGGCGCGGGTGTCAAACCTGTTGTCGGTTGTGATGTGTTTATCACTAACGATACTGATCGGGAGCGTCCGTATCGCCTGCTTTTACTATGCCATTCCATCGCGGGCTATTTGCTGCTGTGCCGTTTGCTCAGTCGCGCCTATCTGGAAAACCAGCATCGCGGACGCGCCGAGCTGCGCCGCGAGTGGTTCCATCAGGATAACGACGGGCTGATTGCCTTGTCCGGCGCGCATTTGGGCGATGTCGGCAGTGCGCTGTTGTCCGGTAATGTGGCACAAGCCAGGCAGTCCGCGCAGGAATGGGCGAGCCTGTTCAAAAACCGTTATTACCTCGAAATCCAGCGCGCCGGATTTGCCGATGAAGAGCAATACCTCCATGCCGCGACCCAACTCGCCGCCGAACTCAGCCTGCCGGTGGTCGCCACCCATCCGGTACAATTCCTGACTGCCGAAGATTTCAAGGCGCACGAGGCGCGTGTGTGCATAGCCGAAGGCTATGTGCTCAACGACAAACGCCGCGCAAAGCAATTTACCGCGCAACAATATTTCAAGACGCAGGCAGAAATGTTGGAATTGTTCGCCGATATTCCGGAGGCACTGCAAAACAGCGTGGAAATTGCGCGCCGCTGCAACTTGTCACTCACTTTGGATAAGCCTCGTTTGCCGGATTTCCCGACCCCGAACGGCCAGGGGCTGGACGATTATTTGCGCGAGCAGGCGGAACTCGGTTTGCAAAAACGCATCACCGTGTTGTATCCCGATGCCAGCGAACGTGCTGCGCAGCAGTCACAATATCAGGCGCGGCTGGATTTTGAAATCAACACCATTATTGCGATGGGCTTCCCCGGCTATTTTCTGATCGTGGCAGATTTCATTCTCTGGGCAAAAAACAACGGCGTGCCGGTCGGCCCCGGACGCGGCTCCGGCGCTGGTTCGCTGGTGGCTTACAGTCTTGGTATCACCGATCTCGACCCGTTGCGCTATGCGCTGCTGTTCGAGCGTTTCCTGAATCCGGAACGCGTGTCGATGCCGGACTTCGACGTGGACTTTTGCCAGGACGGACGCGAGCGTGTCATCGACTATGTGAAACAGAAATACGGCGCGGCCAGTGTGGCGCAGATCGCCACTTTCGGCACCATGGCTTCCAAGGCGGTGATCCGCGATGTCGGACGCGTGATGGATTTCCCTTATGGTCTTTGCGACCGATTATCCAAAGCGATTCCGCTGGAAGGCGTGAAGCCGGTGTCGCTGAAAAAAGCGCGCGAGATGGAGCCGGAGATCAACAGCATCGCCGAGAACGAAGAAGGCGTGCCGGAGCTGCTGGAGCTGGCCGGACGGCTGGAAGATCTCACGCGCAACGTCGGCATGCACGCGGGCGGCGTGTTGATCGCGCCCGGACAGCTTACCGACTTCTGCCCGCTGTATTGCGCCGACAGCAGCACCAGCGTGGTCAGCCAGTTCGACAAGGACGATGTTGAAGCCATCGGCCTGGTGAAGTTCGACTTTCTCGGCTTGCGCACACTGACCATACTCGATTGGGCAATGCGCCATGTTGCCAGATTAAGCGGCGGTGTTGCGGCGTTCGCACTGGAAACTTTGCCGCTGGATGATCAAGCCACCTACGAATTGCTGAGAGCTTGCAACACCACGGCCATTTTCCAACTGGAATCACGCGGCATGAAAGACATGCTGAAGAGTGCCAAACCGGATTGCTTCGAGGACATCATCGCGCTGGTGGCACTCTATCGCCCCGGACCGATGGATCTGATTCCCGATTTTACACGGCGCAAGCACGGCGAAAAATTCGACTACCCGCACGCTGCTGTGGAACCGATACTGCGTGAAACTTACGGCATCATGGTTTACCAGGAACAGGTGATGCAGATCGCCCAGGTGGTCGGCGGTTATAGTCTGGGCGCAGCTGATTTGTTGCGTCGCGCGATGGGTAAGAAGAATGCGGAAGAGATGGCGCAGCAGCGCGAAATTTTTGTCGATGGCGCGCTCAAGAACGGCACATCGAAACAGCAGGCGCGCGCCTTGTTCGATTTGATGGAAAAATTTGCCGGCTATGGTTTCAACAAATCGCATGCCGCTGCTTATGCGTTGGTGGCCTATCAGACCGCCTATCTCAAGGCGCATCATCCGGCGGCGTTCATGGCGGCGACGCTGTCGGGCGATCTGGATAATACCGACAAGGTGCGCACTTTTTATGTCGACACATTGCAGCAGAATATTCGCGTGTTGCCGCCTGATGTAAACAGTTCCGGCTATGTGTTTTCCCCGCTGGATGAGTCCACTATTTGTTACGGGCTGGGTGCCATCAAGGGCACCGGTGAAGCGGCAATTGCCAGCATCGTCAAGGCGCGTGAACAAGGTGCATTCAAAGACCTGTTCGATTTTTGCCGGCGTGTGGACAAGCGCATCGTCAACCGGCGCACGGTTGAAGCATTGATACGCGCAGGCGCGTTCGACACTCTCAATGATCATCGCGCAAGCCTGATGGCCAGCGTGGATGCGGCTTTGGCAAGTGCCGATCAGCAGGCGCGTGCGGCGAATCAGAACAGTTTGTTCGGGCATGACGAAGCGGATGTTGCGCTGATTGTAAAGCATGCCGATGTGCTTCGCTGGAGGTTGCGCGAACAGCTTGCACACGAAAAAGCCAGTCTGGGATTTTATCTGGGCGGACATCCGTATCAGGAATATGCCGATGAACTGGCCCACTTCATCAAGGTAAAGTTGAGCGACCTCACTGTGCAATTCGTCGGAGGGTCAGAGGAAAGAGGACCGAGAGCAGAGTACCGACAACTACGCAGTGCGTCCGTCGTATTGGCTGGCATAGTCGCAGGGGTGCGCATTCAGCAAACCCGGCGTGGACGCATGGCAATCATTACCCTCGATGATAGCAGTGCGCAAGTGGAGATGACGGTATTCAACGAGGAATATGAGCGCAGCCGTCCATGGATACGCGAAGATGAATTATTGGTGGTGCGGGGGAAAGCCAAGCTGGACGAGTATTCCGGCAATATGCGCGTGAGCGGTGAAGAGCTGTTCGATTTTTCTTCGGCACGTTCACATTTTGCACAACAACTGGCCTTGCGTTGCAATGGCAATACCAGTATTACGCAGCTCAAAAAATTATTTACCCCATATCGCGAGGGGAAATGTCCCATACAGATTGACTATCAAAACGAAAATGCAAGCTGCCAATTACGTTTGGGAGAAGCCTGGCAAGTGACTTTGCATGATGACTTGCTGCGCGATTTGCACCTCATGTTAAAAGAAGAAAACGTAAAAATAATTTATAGCAAGAAGTAGCGATTAATTACCCGCGCCCGGTCCAATCAATTGCCGTGCACGAAGCAACGCATCATCCAGATTCGCCACCACATTCTCCTTCCGGTTGTTTCGAAGAATCCTATGCTGCATCAGAAAGTGCCTGCATTGAAGTCGGTAGAAAAGCGCGTCTTGTTGTAGCCGCGCAGTGCGTCGATCGAAAGTACTGCGAAAACTTCCCCAGAAGCCGGTTGTTCATATTGGCTGTGTCAGCACCGCCTGATTTAAATCAATCCTCCGGAAGGTGGAGATTATTTGTTATGGCAAGTCAGGCATACCTGACTGCGGGCATTGCCGCCGGGCAGGCGCAGAAAGGTCGAGTTGACGCTATGCGGATCATGGCAGGTTGCACATTCAACATACGGCTGGATTATGGTGGATTCGTTGGGTATGGAATCGATAGTATCAGTGCGGGTGAACAGATATAAATCGCTCTTCTGCCGTCCTTTTTTGGAGCCCGGGGTATCTATCCACCAGACGGTGCCGTTGCCGGTGCCGCTATAGTTGCTCTTATTGAAATCCTCTTTATTGAAAGTGCCCGCCTTGCTGAACGTGCCGACATCACTGAAAGCCGCAATATCATTATTGCTGATGAGGCCACGTCTGTTCAAAAAAGTGAATTTATTGCCCAGCGAGGTGTACCTGTTGAACTCGGCAAGTTTATTGTAGGCAGGCAATGGATCGGTAGGAAGATCCGGCGCGTTCTGGTTTTGCCCGCCACCCGCGTAGGGCATGCCCACCGGATGATGGTTTTTCAAGGCGTTGCCGATATTAATCTGTTCCCCGGCGGGGATATTGAGCCGGTTTTCCGGAGTGTTGATGACGATGTTCGGCGCCTGGCTACCGTCATGGCAGGACAGGCAAGACATGGATACTGAGCCTGTCGCTTCAGCCGCAGCGCTGCCCAGAGAAGAATAGGCGCGGTAACTGTTCATCGGAGGTTCAGTAAGGTTCCATAACGGTGGTGATGAGACATTGGATTCGGGGCCTTGCGGAGTATGGCAAAAAGCACAGATTTCACCTGTATTAGCACCGGACGGCGTGAGGTTGTGCAGGCCAAAAAGGTTGGCTTCGCCGGTGACACTATTCTTGGCAGCCGTATTTTCAATATGGGCGGGCATGGCGGGGGTATGCCGAGTACAAAAATCGCAAAGCGGGTCGATCTTGTAAGTTTCCCCATTGACGCTGACTTTTGGTGCACCAGACAAGGAAGCGGCAGGCATGGCAGTTGCAGGCGGCATCGGGATCGCTTGGAGCTGACTAAATATACCGGGCGGCAAAGCTGCCGCAGGAACCGCAACCGGCAAGGTGCCGGGAGATTCCACCAGGACTGTCTGACCCGCATTAAATACGACCATGCCTGCCTGATTGGTCACGCTGATACTACCGGAGATTACCTGGCTGTAGAGGGTGTCATTTATGGTGACAACCATAAACTCGGTGCCGTTAATGCCGATCGTCGCATTCGGGGTTGAAAGCCGGAAAGCCTTATGATTGCGCTGACCGATCAGGCCGGTAATGAAACGCATTCCGCCGTTGAATTCGGAAAAAATAATATTACTATTTTCAGGATTTTTTGGATCGTAGCGATATTCCCGGACATGGAAGGCGGTATTTTCCTGCATGCCAACCGCCTGGCCATCTTCAAATTTCAGCACGGCATAACTCTTGTCGCCAGTATTGACAATGGTATCGGAAGGAATCACATCGTTCTTTCCCATGTGTGTGGCATGTTTTCCGACACCCACGGATACCTCACCGACCGCATCATATACATAACCTCCTTCAGCCCATGCCAAAGGTGTCACAGTCCAGATGAGCGCTATTAATGCATAACTTGTCCCGCTTGAAACCCTGACTGATGCAAATGTCCCGCTAAACCGGGGGTGCATAGTAACGTCAACTCTCCGCCCTCCCCGCTGGGGTGACACTAATTTTTTGATGCTGCTCAAGGCAGATCTCGCGCAACTACCTGCTGCGCTGAATAAGGTTTTCATGTCGCGGGTATTATTAAAAAATTGTAAAGCATTTAGTTGCTTAATGTCCGTTTTCTGGCCATCAAACCTTGCCTCTAGGTAAGAGGCAAGAACCGCGCCAATCATACAGGCTATGGGGTTTGCCGTAAATCTCTTTCGCTTCCGGATGTTAGCTTCCCGTGTTTGAGAATGTGGTCTTGATAATCTCTTGATTACGGGAAATACAACGTGGAAATTCCGTAGGGATTGCTCTGGAAAATCCGAGAAACTTGAAAGAAAAACGCGGGGAATTTTGTACGCTAGAAGTAATGTCTCTTACGATTTCAGCCAGATTTTGTAAGCTAACCATAGTTTTCGCAATGGAGTAAGAGAGACGCGTTCTTTCAACACATGGCATCCGCTGGCCGCCACCTCATCCAGCGTGGCACGGTAAATCGCGGCCATGATCAGCCCGGTGCGTTGCGCTTTACGATCTACTGCGGGCAGATATTCCAATGCTTGCTGATAATAGCGTTGTGCGCGTTCGATCTGGAAGGCCATCAGATTCTGGAAATTTTCGGTTTCTTTCGCGTTCAGAATATCTGCCGCTGTCACGCCGAATTGTTGCATTTCATCCATCGGCAGGTAGATCCGGTTGCGTCGCGCATCTTCGCCGACATCGCGGATGATGTTGGTAAGCTGGAAGGCGATACCAAGATCGTGCGCGTACTTCTGCGTCTTGCGATCGGTGTAGCCGAAAATTTCTGCCGCGAGCAGACCTACCACCGAGGCGACGCGATAACAGTAAAGTTGCAACGATTTGAAATCGGCATAGCGCGGCTGGTTGAGGTCCATCTCCATGCCGTCGATAATTTCCAGCAGATGTTCCTGTGCCAGATTAAATTGCCGCACCACTGGAATCAAGGCCTGCGCGACCGGATGCTGTGGGAGGGGCAATTTACCGCCATAAATTTCTGCTATTTGCGCGCGCCACCAGTTGAGCGTGGTGCGCGCCACTTGCTCATCGGAACATTCGTCCACCACATCGTCCACCTCGCGGCAAAAGGCATACAGCGCGGTAATGGCGCGGCGTTTGTCGGGGGGCAGGAACATGAAGCTATAGTAGAAACTCGATCCGCTGGCAGCGGCTTTATCCTGGCAGTATTGATCTGGATCCATGTCAGTTTTTAATAGGGAGCACTTTTAGCCAGCATGATAACCCAGTCAAATGGCTTCAATACCGGGCGCTGGCGGAACATGTCGTACTGCACGTTTTCCAGTTTGGAGAGTATGCGCAAACCGCCGGCGATGATCATGCGCATCTCCAGTCCGATGCGTCCGGTGAGTATGCTACCCAATGGTTTTCCGGCAAGCATCATCGCGCGCGCACGATCCACCTGGAATTTCATCAACTCGCGCCACGCGTCGTTGGCCATGCCCTGCGCGATCTGCGCTTCGTTCACGCCATATTGCGCGAGCTCATCCTGTGGTAGGTAGATGCGCCCGATGGCGTAATCCCTGACGACATCCTGCCAGAAATTGATAAGTTGCAAGCTGGTGCAAATGGCATCCGAGTAAGCGATGATCTGCGGAAGGGTGAGGGCGGAGCCCTCGGACACCCCCCGGCGTACCCCTTGCGGGTGGACGGGAGAGGCTTCTTCATAAAGATGCAGCAGCAACTGACCGACCGGATTGGCGGAGCGGCGGCAATAGTCGAGCAGTTCCTCAAAATCGTCATAGCGTTTCTTCACCACATCCTGCGAGAAGGCATCCAGCAAATCATGGAACGGCTGCATTGGTAATGCATGCTGGTGAATCTCGCCGGCAAGGTTCTGGAACAGCGGCGTGAGCGAAATTTCATGACGCTCGATGCGCGCCAGTTCGGCGTGAAATTCATCGAGTTGTTGCAAACGCTCTTCGTTGCTCAGATCACCTTCATCAGCGATGTCATCTGCCGCGCGTGCGAAATGATAGATCGCCGCGACTGGCTTGCGCAGCCGCTGCGGCATCAGGAAGGAGGCGACTGGGAAGTTCTCGTAATGATCAACCGACATCTGGTAGAAATCCCATTACAGCAAATCGTTTCTATGCAGCATGAACACGAATTCTTCGCCCGCGCTGACCTCCAGCCAAGTGAACGGCAGGTCAGGATAAGCGGCTTCCAGCACCTCGCGGTTGTGGCCGATCTCGACGATCAGCACGCCCTTCCCGGTAAGATGCTGGGCGGCTTTCTTGAGGATGATGCGCGTCGCATCGAGCCCGTCATGGCCGCTGCCGAGCGCCAGCTTCGGTTCGTGCTGATATTCCTGAGGCAGCGCGGCGACTGATTCGGCATCCACATAGGGCGGGTTACTGATAATAAGATCATATTTTTTGCCATCGAGTTTGACGAACATATCGGATTCGATCAGGCTGATGCGGTCTTGCAGTTGATAGTCGGCAACGTTGCGTTCGGCGACGGCCAGCGCGACCGGTGACAAGTCCACCGCATCCACGTTGGCTGAAGGAAAAGCATGTGCGGCAAGGATGGCGAGGCAGCCGCTGCCGGTGCATAGGTCCAGCACATTGTTGATTTCTTCCGGCTCTGCGACCCACGGGCTGAGTCGTTCCAGCAGCAGTTCGGCGATGAACGAGCGCGGCACGATGACCCGCTCATCCACGTAAAAACTGAAATCTCCCAGCAATGCCTGATGGGTCAGATAGGCCGCAGGAATGCGTTTTTCGACGCGCTGCTGAATGATGTTCAACACTTCGGCGCGTTCGCCATCGGTCAGCTGCGCATCGAGAAACGGCTCCAGCCGGTCCAGCGGAAGATGCAACGTATGCAGGACCAAATAAGCGGCTTCATCGTAGGCATCGATGCTGCCGTGCCCGAAAAACAGTTTGGCCTGATTAAAACGGCTTACCGCGAAGCGCAGGTAGTCGCGCACGGTGTGCAGGTTTTTTGCGGCATCTGAAAAATAACTACTCATTTGCCCAGCAAATTATCGAGTGTGCGCTGATAAGTTAATTTGAGCGGCTCGATATCGGCCACGCCGACGCATTCATTGAGTTTGTGTATCGTAGCGTTCAAGGGTCCGAACTCGATCACTTGCGGGCAGATGTCGGCGATGAAGCGTCCATCGGAAGTGCCACCGCTGGTGGAAAGCTCCGGCGTGATGCCGTAAGATTGTTCGATCGCGCCACTGATCGCGGCCACCAGATTGCCTTTGGCGGTGAGGTAGGGTTTGCCGGACAATTCCCACTTCAGGTCATAGCTCACGCCGTGCTTGTCGAGTATCGCGTGGACTTTGTCTTTCAGGCCTTGCTCGGTACTGGCGGTAGAAAAACGAAAATTGAACCAGATTTCGACGGTACCGGGGACGACGTTGGTCGCGCCGGTGCCGCCATTCATGTTGGAGATTTGCCAGGAAGTTGGCGGGAAATATTCGTTGCCATTGTCCCAAGTGGTGGCGGCAAGTTCCGCGATCGCCGGTGCGGCCATGTGGATCGGATTTTTCACCAGATGCGGATACGCGATGTGGCCCTGAATGCCTTTGACAATCAGTGTGCCGGATAGCGAACCGCGCCGCCCGTTCTTGATGATGTCGCCGACTTTTTTGTTCGAGGTGGGTTCGCCGACGATGCAATAGTCAATCATCTCGCCGCGCGCTTTCAGCGCTTCCACTACGCGCACCGTGCCATCCACCGCCACGCCTTCTTCGTCAGAGGTGATCAGCAGCGCGATCGAACCCTTGTGTTTGGGATGCTGCTCGAGAAATGCCTCGATGGCAGTGATAAACGCGGCGATGGAAGTCTTCATGTCCGCCGCGCCGCGTCCATATAACATTCCCTCGCGAATGGTCGGCTCGAACGGCGGGCTGAACCAGTTTTCCACCGGCCCGGTAGGCACCACATCGGTATGCCCGGCAAACACGAGGAGCGGACTGGCTGTGCCATGCCGCGCCCACAAATTATCCACGTTACCAAAACGCATACGCTCTATTTTGAAGCCAAGTTTTTCCAGGCGTTCAATGAGAATATCCTGGCAACCCGCATCATCGGGCGTGAGTGAACGGCGGGCGATCAGCGCTTGGGCAAGCTTCAGGGTATCGGACATTTGGAATCAGGAGTGGAGATTAAAAATTCTGGAATACGCCGCTTCGTCAAAACCAACATGCAGCAGCTTGCCGTTTTGCTCCAGCACCGGGCGTTTGACTACGCTGGTCTTTTCCATCATCAGCACGAGCGCGCTGGCCGCGTCCTGAAGTTGTTTGCGCTGTTCCGGCAAACCGCGCCAGGTCAGGCCGCTGCGATTGATCAGCCGGGTCCAGTCGGCTTGTTGCAGCCAGCTTTGTGCAATAGTGGCATCCAAGCCGTGTTTTTTAAAATCGTGAAACTCGACCGCGATGTCATGTTGCGCCAGCCAGTCGCGCGCTTTTTTAACGGTGCTGCAATTGGAAATACCATACAGCTTCACAGGGCATCCTTCATTTTGGATCATTCAAATTAAGCTTGATGCCACCGAAATCAGCGTTAGGCGCCGGACTTTTTTGAACGGCCTGGCTGGCAGAAAATACCGGTACTTTCTGGGTGTCGGTGCGTTCCGAGAAATCAACCAGAGAGGATAAAT
>JBDTPU010000181.1:0-2768 GCA_039932535.1 Gallionella sp.
CGTCCGACTCACTCACACTGGCTCACCAACGCATTCAGCAAATTAAAGGGGCTAGGCTCGAATTCATTTTTGAGAGGCAACAAAAAAGCCACCTGTGCGGTGGCTTTCTGATTAAAACAAATTTCGAATTACAATTCTTTGGCGTGTGCTGCCAGATATTTAGCCACACCTTCCGTCGAAGCATTCATTCCTGCTTTACCTTTGCTCCAGCCTGCCGGGCAGACTTCGCCGTGCTCTTCAGTGAATTGCAGTGCATCCACCATGCGCAGCATTTCGTCGATGTTACGTCCCAGCGGCAGATCGTTCACCACTTGGTGGCGTACCACACCGGCGCGGTCAATCAGGAATGAACCGCGGTAAGCCACGCCGCCCTCTGCTTCCACGTCGTAAGCCTTGCAGATTTCATGCTTGGTATCCGCCACCAGCGGATAACGCACCTGGCCGATACCGCCATTATTTACCGGCGTGTTCTTCCAGGCGAAATGCGAGAATTGCGAATCAATGGACACGCCGATGATTTCCACATTGCGCTTCTTGAATTCATCCAGTCTGTGATCGAAAGCGATCAGTTCGGAGGGACACACGAAGGTGAAATCCAACGGATAAAAAAATACCACAGCGTATTTACCAGAGATATGTTTTTTCAGATTAAAATTTTCGTTGAAATCGTTGTTGCCCATTACGGCAACAGCTTTGAAATCAGGGGCGGCTTTGCCGACGAGTACAGCCATGTTCATCTCCTAAAGTTAATTGTTGTTGAGTGACGCAATTTAGGCTTTTGCCGTCGCGGCGTCAACCACCTACCGCACGCTAATTCAGGACAGCTCGGTCAGATCACGCCACATTGTCATTACCAGTGCCATCAGTGCCGGCCCTACAAATAAACCGATCAGGCCGAAAACTTCGACACCACCGAGAATGCCGAACAGCACCCAAAGGAAGGGCAACTTGACGGCCTTGCCGATTATTTTCGGGCGCACGAAGTGGTCGCCGATGAAAAGCACCAGCATGCCGAAAGTGAATACCGAGACGGCAGCAACCATGCTTCCCATAGTCAACAGGATGAGGGACACGGCGCCAAAAACCAGGGGGGCGGCGAAAGGAATGATCGCGAGCACGCCTGTCACCACACCTAATATGACCGGATGGGGCGCGCCTGCCAGTTCATAGGAAATGCCGATCAGCAAGCCTTCCGCCAAGCCGACCAGAACCAGCCCGCTCACCGTAGCGCGAATTGCACCGGCAGCCTGCAAGCCATAGCGGATGCCGCTTTCCCCGGTTAGCTTGCCGAGCAAGTCGAGCGTGTTGCGGGATAAATCCTTACCGTCCCGATAAAGAAAAAAGATGACGACAATGGTGAAAATCAGGGTAATCAGCCGATGAGCGACCTGGGTGCCGAACCTTCTCGCATACCCCACCAGCGTTGCGTTATCGGTTTGACCGATCAGGCTGGATAGTGCGGACGGATCGGATAAATTTTCACGCCACCAAGCGGCGGTCGACTCGCCCACCATGGGAATACCCGATAACCACGCCGGAACAGCGATACCGGTTTTCTGTGCGCCCATCATCCAGTGCGCCACGGTGCTGACCTCCGCGGCGGCATGAAAAAGCGCGTAGCCGATCGGCAAAAAAAGTAATGCGGCAACCAGAGATGTCATCACCGCAGCCACACCGGTATCGCCAAACTTTGTTCTGCTCGCAACCCGCAGGCGCAACGGCCATGTGGCGATAACAATCACCACCGCCCATAGCAATGCGGGAATAAAGCCATGCAACAACCATGCGGCCGCTGCGAGCAACGTGATGGAAAGGTAGACCCGGAGCTTGTCCTGCGCCAACATGGATTTAGTAATCTGACTTGGGAATTTGCGCTTACATACCGCCTTGTTGATCGTGCACAGTACGGCGCGCGACCTGCACCGCGACAATGTGCAACAGTGCGGCAGCGATCAGATACAAGAATGCGCTTTGCAGATAGGGCAGAAAATATTGCGCCACCTGGGTTCCATATTGCGCCGCGCTCATTTTTTCGAAATAGTCGGCAAACAAATAAAAGCTGGCATTTGAAATCAGAAAGGCCGCACCGGTCGCCGCGAAGGCGATGGCCGCAAACTCGGCCAGACTGCGCAATGTGAACCGATAGCGTGCCGCATAAAAACGTCCGGCGAACCACAGCACGAAATAGGTCGGAATCAAGAACCAGTAAGCCGCTGAGAAACACCAGCCATCCACCCCGCCATAGTTGATCGCCAGATAATCCACCAGCCCCGCTTCGACCAGCAGCGCCGGGAATGCCCAGCGCGGCAAATAAAATCCGGCCAGCAAAAACACCGCCAGCGAGGCATCCGGCAAATGCAAAGCCGAGCCGAAATGGTAACCACGCGTCGCTGCCATCAACATGATCAGCGCTACGAAAATTGCGATAGTTTTGGTTCGGGGGTTATTCATTACATTCCCTGAATGGAGTTTGTTTCAATGGTTGCAACAGTACACCAAGCCAACAAAAAAGCAAAGGCGGCGAGCCGCCTTTGCTTTGAGTTATAAAAATTACTGTTGATAGTTCAATCCAACAAATAATGTGCGGCCCAATGTGTTGTAGCTATACACTTCGGAATAATTGCGATTGAACAGGTTATCCACGCGTAACGATAAATTAAAATTCTTATCTATCGTATAGCCTGAAGTCAGATTAATTACCTGGTAAGCAGGCAAATTTACATCAGTAGCCGGAAAGGTAGAATTATCTACATCTCGTCTCGCTCCGC
>JBDTPU010000182.1:0-4914 GCA_039932535.1 Gallionella sp.
CTGATTCGCTTTGCTTAAATCAAAATCCGGCATCGGGAAATTGCGCTGGCGCTGCGCCATGAACATCTTCTTGATGCCGCTGCCGATGGTGTCAATCATATTGAGGTTCACCATGGCATCCGCCAGAAATTTATTCCGGTACACCGCTGGCGGTGCGTCACTGCGTATCATCTCCTCCACGGTGCCGGGTATGAATGTTCCCAGATTCGTAAATATCAGCGAGTCGGGCGTCTCCACCAAACTGATACGGCCATGCAGCACATAATCCTGATGCGCAATGCAGTTGTGCAGCGTTTCGCGCATCACCCATGGATCATATTGCGAGACCTCCTGCGGAAACAGCGTCCCGCTGGGCAAATGCCGAATCGTCAGATTGCGCACCTTGTTCAAAATGCGGTCGCTGGACAAAATCAACGGCAAGCCAAAATGCTCGTAGTCCTGCTCCACTTTCGCCTCGTTGCGCAGAACCCATGTCAGTTGGGCAACTGCAGGCGCCAGCAAATGCGCGGACTCCTCCTTGCCCAGCAGGACAAGCGCGGCATGGGTGACCTTGCCGCCAATGCACGTCTTGGCCTTGTTCAAAAATGTAGCGTCATCCCAAGAATCCAATTCATTGGCACGTTGCGGATGTTTGATCCGATATTGGGCGCGCGCAAATTGCAGCGCCGTGGAGTCAAGATCATCCAGACTGGCAGCCTCAACAATTTGCGCCGACCAGTCTTGCTGCGTAGTGGAGAGCAACTGCCATAACCGGCGTTCTTTCTCGGGAAAATCCTTCAGCTTTTTCTTATAACTTCCCACGCGGATGAAGGCATCCGATTGAAATCGCACCGGTGTCGAATTGGCGGCCTGCACCTCAAACATCACGACCGGCAATTCGCCGTGCCGGAATTCGTGAATCGTAAAATCTATCCGGGGGCTCAACATATGCAGCAACCAGTTTTCCAACTCCTCGTTGCCCACCCTTGCGCGCTTCGGCGCAAATGATGTGCCGACCACCGCGTGCGCGCCGTCCTGAATGCCCCAGACGATGTAGCCCGTCTGCTTGCCGTGCAGCGCCGCGCCGTTGGCGATAGCCGACAGGTATTCGCCTATTTCCTCCGGCTTATTGTTGTTGTGCTTGAACTCCACCCATTCCGTTTCAGCCGGAAGGTGCAGAAGCACATCGAGCTTCTTCTGGAGTTCGATGGGCGTCATGCCGAGGCGCCCTCGGACTCAATGTCAATTTCAGCTTTAACTTCATTCTCGCCGTCACGCATCTGGGCGGTGTCTGGGATAAACTTGGCGTGAGTCTTTTTCAAGTACGCTTTCGCGCTATCACGATCCGCCTCATATGCAAGCTGCCTATTTACGAAGTACAAGCGAGCGCGAGCATCGTTGATAACCTCCGCCCACTCTTTAGCACAGACTTTAATATTGAACTCAGCATCATCATAAACTTGTCCTCTTGGCTTATCTCGCTGATTTGCTTTTCTCTTTGCATAGTCATCAAGCTCATTTGAAATGGCAACAAACTTCCAATTTACCTTTACACCAGAGAAGCGTTCGTCGCGTGCAACGGCCATTGCGTAGCTTTCAATCTGTTGGAGAACCGCAGAATTGATTTTTTGTGACGGACGTTTCAGCTCGACAATCAAATAGTCATACTCACCCGTGCGTGGCTGGTTTGCCTTGTGCAAAAGGAGATCAACTCGACCAGTCTTGCCTTCCCCGACTTCCACTGGTTCTGGATCATCTTCGCGTTTACCAAGTTTATCCAGATGTTTGTTTAGTACCTCTTCGAGCCGCTGCTCACTCCCGGAAAGGGCAAATTCTTCATGAAATAGCCACGCCTCGTTTTCAAGGATTTTATGCAATTGATCCCGTTCAAGCAGCTTCTTTTTACTCTCTTTGTCAAAAAGTAGCATTTCCAAGCCATTGAGAAAGTCGAGACGGTTGGCAACGATCTTGGCTGAGCTAATAATCGACGAGAGAGGTGTTTTCCTGAGCAGTTCTGCTAGGTCATCCTGATCCGCTTTCTTTAACCCAAGGACTTCGCCGATAATTTCTTGCACTGAATCCGGGTTTTCCCGAATCGCCTGTGCCAGCAATCGGAAAGTAAATTTTTTGGATTTTTCATCCGCATCCTCAAATGAGGGCAAGTAACTCTCGACATTCACCGCCAGAATATCGAACACTTGGCGCTCGGCCACTTCAACAGGGTCAAGGTTAGGCTTGTCCTCATAGGGATAGATGTGTTCTTTTTTCCAGCGGTCAACAACCATGCCCTGCTTTTCCAGCAAGCGTAGCCGGAAATGCTCTTTGATTTTACTTTTGGCAACTTTTAAGATGATTTGCACATCAGGGTGTAAATCTGGTAACCCAAGCTGATTGGTTGAATCTAGTTCACGGAAAAACTCTGATTTGATGTAAGCGGTGAAATTAAATCCAGGCGCCCTGATTGTGTGGCCAGCTGGCACCTCATCTAATGAAATCCCCTTTGCATCACACAAATGCAAAACCCGCTCTGCCGATATATTCCATTCAATAACAGAAACCTCTACGGCAACGCGGCGTCCATCGGCCAATTCTATGTCGCCAAGGGAGTAATTTTTCTGGTGATTTTGCGCAATCTTTGGGTCAATCGTTGTGCCGCTATATTCGAGTTTGAGGCTGGGATATTCAGTGAGGTAAGCAGCAAATTTTTTCGCTAATTCCTGCGGTGCACTATCTTGCCGTAAAGAACGAAAATCTTTTTTTAGGTTATAAATGACGACTTCAGTGCCAACGGTTGAAGATTTGGATTCAACCGGGTCAGATATATCAAAATCATCAAGCGTTTGTACGCTGCCCTTGATTTTGTAAGAGTAAATTTTACCGTCATGCATATAGCTGGTATTCCACTCAATCAGACCACCCAGGCCGAAAGCCTTGAATCTTCCTTTGCCATTTTTGCCATGCAGTGCCCGACCATTTTGACGATACTGTGTCTTCTTCCATGACTCCCCCAAATTGCCGAAATAGCTTTCGACCTTTTCCCGGTCAATACCATAGCCATAATCACGTACTTTTATAGACTCAATGCCATCCATATCATTGAGTTCAAAAAACACCTGAACATGATTAGCTTCAGCATCAAAACCATTCCAGATAATCTCAGCCAATCCATCCAATGGCTTGGCATTAGTTAAGGTTTCAAGAAAATCTCTTTTAGCGGTGACGTGAACTTTAGCCATGGGTACCCCTTCTTTTTATCAGTGATGCAAAGCCTGTCGCTTTCATGCAAGCACAACTTCTGTTTCAGCAAATTTAACCCGCATGCGACCGGTCAGAAGGTCGTGCATGAGACCATGTTTTTCTAGGCGGAGTTTGGCGAGTTCTTGCCCCAACGAAGCAGCGCGACCATTCAGCGCAACAATCCTTGCTTCAATTCGCTCTTGCTCGATTGATAAAGGCAGCGCCACTGGGAACTGATTGAGTTGAGTGGAGTTAATGGATGCCAGGTTGGTGGACTGTTTAGAGCTCAGAACAAAATACTTTTTCCCCATCTCAGACTGAGACCAAAATGCTAGGAAATAAGATCGCAGTTGGCCATCTCTGGGTCTGACGCGGAACACATGGTTTTGGTGAATGCACGGTTTGATCTCTTCCTGCCACACCGAACCACGCCCGAGCTTGTCGAAGTCGCCGCCCTCATTCATGAGCACATCGCCGTATCGGAGCTGTAGTTTCTCAAACTGCGATCGGGACACACGGACAGTCTTCACTTCGGTGAGGTCGAAGTAGCCATCCTGAACGTTTGCCACTCGAAGGTAAGGAACCCCTATTTCATCGCTGATTTCGCCTTTAGCCCCCAACGTAATGCCGGATACGATTTCCGCCAAAACCCCAAGCGGTTTTATTTTCCACTCCTTCGGAATCCAGCCTATCGACGTTTCTTGGTAAAGCTCCGGCGCTTGTTCGCGAGGCGGGCGCAGTTTGCCGTCGGCGCTGACGCCGCGCGTAAACAGGTCGTGCATCAAGCCCGCTTTGATCTGCTGGTATTTGGCGATGAGGGATTCGGTTTTTTCGATGGATATGTCGATGCTTGTAAGAATAGCGGAAATTTTTTGTTGCTGGCCTATGTCCTTAGGGTATGCAATGGGCAATCTTTTAACTGTGCCTGCATTTAGATTTGACTGAGTTGTTTGCGAGGTAAATTTGTAGACCTGCTGGCGAATGAACAACAATTGATAGTAGAGATATGTCTGATCAATTACTGGCGACTCTTTGAGGGCAATGATTGCCTGATTAGTGGCACATTGAATTCGGTTAATGATTGGTTTACCAACTGTCGCGTACATTGAGTAAAGAATGTGCGGTTCTTTAATCAGCCACGCAGCGCTGTTTGTCAGGCCTTTCGCGCTCAACTGCTTTTCCGTCTTGTCCAAGAATCGCGAACTGTTCGTAATGTCCTCAATGGTTACAAAAGGAATATCACCACCATAATATTCATCAATGGTTGCTGTGGGCGTACCACCTGCCCTTTGGATTGCAGTAACTTGGCCTACTGTCGAATTGACCCACTCACTCATACCCCAGTGCCTCCAAGAATCCATGCAGTTGCGCACTGGCTACATCGCGTTCCGCCTCGATCTCTTTCGCCGTGACCGCGTATTTGCCCCACAAGTTTTCGATAGCGGCGACACAGGCGCGCTGGTCGGCGCGCAGGTAGCTGCGATAGCTTTCCAGTAGCAGACGTCCGAGCCGCTCGACGATGACTTGGCGCGCTTCGTCGCGGCTGATTTTGGCGCGGGCGGCTTCCACCAGTTCGTCCTGCTTTTTCTCGGTGCTGCGGATTCCAGCCTTGATGGTTCTGGCTTCCTGCTCCAGCGCCTTGTGGGCGACGAGACGTTTTTCAATCTCCGTCGCTTCGGCTAGGTAGGCTGTCGCTTC
>JBDTPU010000183.1:0-1501 GCA_039932535.1 Gallionella sp.
CACAAAATCCAGCACTTCCTGCGCATGTCCATCGGCTTTGAGGCCGCGCCATTCATGGCGCAGAAAGCCGTCCTTGTCGAATACAAAAGTGCTGCGCTCGATGCCGCGCACCTGTTTGCCATACATGTTTTTCAGCTTGAGAGTACCAAACAGATTGCATGCCGTTTCGTCGGCATCCGATAGTAATGCGAACGGCAGGTTGAACTGGGCTTTAAATTTTTCATGCGACTTGATGCTGTCGCGCGATATTCCCACCACTTCGCAATTTGCCTGCTGGAATCGGACATACAAGTCGCGAAATTGTTGCGCCTGGGTAGTACAGCCCGGCGTATTGTCCTTGGGATAAAAATAAATGACCAGATGTTTGCCGCGCGCACCGGACAGAGTAAAGGTCTGATTACCCGTGGCGGGCAGGGAAAAATCTGCAACTATTTTTTCTGACATAAGTGAGTTCGCTAAGATAGCGACATTCTTGTCAAAAAACGCACTAAAGGCAAGCATCATCGCACCTCGTCAAATTGTCGCGGTTGTGCTACGGTTGCGGCTCTTATTTTTAAAATTGCCTGTTTTGACCGAGCCGCTCGTGTTACCAAAAATCGTGATGATGGATGCAGACTACATGTGCCATGCGCTGGAGCTGGCAAGTAGAGCGCAAAATGCCGGAGAGGTTCCGGTGGGAGCCGTGGTGGTCAAGGAGGGCGAAATCATCGGACGCGGATTCAATGCGCCGATTTCGCGCCACGACCCTTCCGCGCATGCCGAGATGCTCGCCTTGCGCGAGGCCGCGCAAAATATCGGCAATTACCGGCTGGTCGGCTGCGAGTTGTTCGTCACGCTGGAGCCATGCCTGATGTGTGCCGGGGCGATTATGCACGCGCGTATCGCGCGACTGGTGTATGGGGCGAGCGACCCCAAGACCGGCGCGTGTGGCAGTGTGATGAATGTATTTGCCGAGCGGCGTTTGAATCATCAGACGGAAGTAGTGCAGGGCGTGCTGGCCAATGAGTGTGGCGCAATGCTCAGCAATTTTTTCGCACTGCGTCGCGCGCAACAGAAGATAGTGTGAAAAATAGAAGCCATGATGAAAATAAACGTCTACATTGCGGAGCAGCAACTCGAATTGCTGGATGATGCAGGCCAGCGGCTGCGCCGCTATGCAATATCCAGTGCTGCAAAAGGCGTGGGCGAGATGCTCGGCAGTTGTTGTACGCCGCGCGGCAAACATATTATCCGCGCCAAGATCGGCGCAGGCCAGCCCGAAAACACGGTGTTTGTTGGTCGTCGCCCCACCGGGGAAATCTATACACCGGAATTAGGCGTGCAGTTTCCCGAGCGCGATTGGATACTGACGCGTATCCTGTGGCTGTCCGGCCGCGAGGTTGGCTACAATCGTCTGGGCAAATGCGATACCATGCGCCGCTACATCTACATCCACGGCACGCCCGATTCGGTGATACTGGGCATACCCGGTTCGCATGGCTGCATCCGGATGCGCAATGCC
>JBDTPU010000184.1:0-2582 GCA_039932535.1 Gallionella sp.
AGAGGTCTGGTAGGACTTTTGCAAGTCTTCTATACGAATTACCACGTCGCGTATTGTGGGCTCGACCATCAGAACATTCTCATGGGCGGTTTTCTGCCGGAGCTTTTTGATTTGTCCTCAGCTTGCGCTTCACCTACGACTACCTGGTTGCCCATTTTCAATTCACCCCCGGTAATTTCGGTATTACGATTATCGGTGATGCCAAATGTGACACTGACTGGTTTCAGTTCGCCCGCTTCCAGCACATACACCTTGCCGGAAAATGCATCATTTGGATGAGTGGACGAGCGTTTTTCGTCCCGTGGTTTGGCCATACCATTATCGGCGCGGCTAGCGCCACTTCTAGGGTTAGCCGCCAGTTTTTTTTCGTCGTCATTAGCAGGCTTGAAGCGTAAAGCGGCATTGGGAATCAGCAACACATCCTTGCGTTCAGCTACCGCAATATTCACATAGGCCGTCATTCCGGGCAGCAATGTCTGGCCGGGATTATCAACATTGACCACCGCGTCATAGGTGACGACATTCGATACCGTAGTTGGATTCAAACGTATTAATTTAACTACACCTTTAAAATCCTGGTTAGGGAATGCATCCACAGTGAAACGTACCGTCTGTCCGACGCGTATGCTGCCGATATCGGCCTCGGCAAAATTGGCATCAATTTGCATCTTGGATAAATCCTGCGCGATTTTGAACAGCGTCGGGGTTTGCAAACTGGCCGCAACAGTTTGACCGACATCCACTGAGCGATCGACCACCACTCCTGATACCGGCGAGCGGATCACCGAGTAGGCCATGTTTGCACGGTCTTTTTCAACCGTAGCTTGCGTCAATTGCAATTGTGCTTCCGCCGCTTTTTTTGCTTGTATGGCAGTATCCAGCTCCTGACGCGAGACATATTCCTGTGCGAACAAATTTCGCATACGTCCTTCATTGGCCGTAGCCAGCTCCAGGGAGGCTTGGGCACTATGCACATTGGCGGCGCTTTGTTTTTGCTGTGCTGCGAGCAGCGCATCATCCAGTTCCAGCAAAATCTGTCCTTTTTCCACTTTGCTGTTGAAATCTACATAGAGTTTTTTTACCGTACCGGAAACCTGCGTGCCCACGCTGACCAATGACACCGGATTGATCGTGCCGTTAGCGGAAACCGTTTGGCGGATGTCGCCTGTTTCCACGGCTTGGGTACGATATTGCACAGGCACGGCCCTGAAGAACTGTGCATAAACGACGAGGCTAATGCCGATGAGGGCAATGGAAAAAATAATCCAGCCAAGGGGGGAGCGAAACAATTTTTTCATGGTTGATTTTTTGGAGATGAATTTTCGCCGGGTTGTGCGCCGATTCCTGACAAGGTTTGGATCAAGCTGGCATCCAGATTTCCCATTGCCTGAGCCAGTGCGGCGCGACTGATATTCCAATTAAAGGTGGATTGGATACGTTGCTGCCGCGCGCCAGCGAGCGCACTCTGTGCATTCAGCACATCCAGTATGCTGCCGACTCCAGCTTTGTAGCGACCCAATGCGACCTGTTCCGATTGTTCAGCGCTGTTCAACAAGTCAGCGGTGGTCCGCACTGATTGCGTCGCCGTGGTGAGATTCTGGTATGCGATCCAGACATCCAGCGCCACTTGTAAACGCAATTGCTCCAGCTGGCTACTTTTTACCTCCGTCTGTGCCTCAGCGGCGCGCACACGATAGGTGGTTGCATAGCCGGAAAAAATCGGCACGTTCAAGCTGATGCCAACCAAAGAATTATTTGAATTAATCCCTGCACTATTGATTCGATTGGCTGAAGCATTCAGGGAGATAGACGGTCTGCCGACTGCGCGTGCCGCATCTGCGCTGCTTTGAGCCGCTTTTACCTGGGCGGCGGCGGCTTGTAAATCCGGACGATGCTGACGCGCTGCTTCGATCAGCGTATTGATATCGCCCTCAAAATCATTCGGCATCGCCGTGGTATTGGCAGGTGCCAGCGCGACATTGCGGTTGGCATCCAACCCGAGCATGTTTGCCAAAGTGCCTTGCGCATTTTTGTGGTTGCCCTCGATGGTAATGCGATTCAGTGTGGCTTGCGAGTAAGCCGTTTGTGCCTGGAGTTTGTCAGCTGGGGTGGCGCTTCCGGCGCTGTAACGCGCTTGAGCGGCAGCAAAACTTTCCTTCGCAGCGCGTTCTGATTCCAGCGCTGCATCAAGCGCAGCGTAGGTTGCCTGAGCCTGGTAATAGGCTTGCACAGCAGAGAGAAATACGGCTTGTACGGTATTGTCCTGAGTGGCAATCGCAGCCGCGAGCAACTGACGCGCATTTTCCAACTCGGCGGCGCGCGCGCCGAAGTCGTAGAGCAGATAGGATAGGGTCACGCCCACGCTGCGTTGATTTAGGCCGGCGGCACTGCCAGAAATATTGTGAGTGGCGGCGGCATTCAGTGCTGCGCTCGGCAGATAACTCGCCTTGCTTACGCCCACAAGAGCCGCCTGTACTCGCGCGTTTGCCCATCCTATGTGGGTTTGCGGATTGTTGCATAACGCGAGATTGACTACATCCAGTAAATTGAGTGCTACGTTTGGTATTGGCTCCGCACACGGG
>JBDTPU010000185.1:0-7004 GCA_039932535.1 Gallionella sp.
ACACTACCGCCGGGAAGCGGCTGCCATCCTTGCGGATGTAGGTCAGCTCGTAAATGTCTTCAATCCCACGCGAGGCCTTGAATACCAGCGCTTCGAAACCGGGCGTGATCGGGGTGGCGAGTTCGACGCTGAGCGCCTTGGCGCGCGCGATCATTTCCTGCGGATCGGAAATCTCGGCGGGCGTGATCTTGTTCATTACTTCGGCGGCCTTGTAGCCCAGCATACGCTCGGCGCCGACGTTGAAAATCTGGATCACACCCTTCGCGTCGGTGGCGATACTGGAAAAGTTGGCGCTGTTGAAAATTGCGTTTTGCAACGCCCCGGTTTTAAGCAAGGCTTCTTGGCGCTGAACCTCGCTGATGCCTTCCATCC
The DNA here is from genome assembly GCA_039932535.1 of Gallionella sp. Taxonomy (GTDB): domain Bacteria; phylum Pseudomonadota; class Gammaproteobacteria; order Burkholderiales; family Gallionellaceae; genus Gallionella. The sequence goes on from JBDTPU010000185.1 coordinate 373, forward strand.
CGCCAGCAGCATGGCTGGTCGTGGCGCGGTTAGGAATTTTTTTGGTCATGGGTTTACCTTTAGGCAAATCGTGAGGAGTCTGTAAAAAAGCATCGGGCTATGATAGCGAGAAGAGTGTGTATACACAAGGTACACTAATGCAGGATACCAGGGCCTATATGTTCGCTTCTGGAATACGGGCAGCCTTTGCCACTGCCTGGTTTCGGATTGTAATCGGCTTGCGATATCATGACAGAACACGATAATGACGACCCCGAAATATCCCCGGCAGTGGCTTGTGCATTACGGCGTCAAGGTAAAGTTCGCTGTCACATCCCCCGCTGAAATGTTCTCAGCAAGAGGTGGCGCGGTCACATAGCCGTTTGCCGAAGCCTCAACCGTGTAGTTACCTGCTACGCCGGATTGGGCGGTAAACACAATCGGCAGAGAGCCGTATGAGCCAAGTTGCGGCGCGTCTATGGGCAAAGTCAGTGAGTAGGTGCCTACAGAAGATGTATTGTCTGCGGCCGTTGATTTCACTGTCACCAGCGGTGGAATAGTTTGCTTCGCGGTTGCATAAGTAACTTCAGTCGAACTTGGCGGGTTCAAGGTTGCCGTGCCGCTGACAACGTGCGTGGCGGATACCGGCAAGGTGATCGGCACGCCGGAAGCACTGACATCAACCACGCTGGTGGTTGCGACCGGCACAGCGGTAATAACTGCTGTGGCATGATTGTCTGCGGTAATAACGACATCGTAATTTCCCGACGCAATGCGAGAGAGGAAGAACTTGCCACTCGCATCCGGGGCGGTAGATTGGAATATGGCACCGTTCTGTTGCGCAGTTACCATGACATTGCTGCCGAGCAAGGCGGCGTCGACAAAGCCGTCGATGCCGTTAGGGCTATCAATATTGCTCAGCACAACCGGGACGACTTTGATTACAGGCTTCAGTGCATAGGTTCCATTGCCGCGTTTTACGATGGACTTGCAGGCATTGAAATCCAGAATCAGATCGACTCGCTGTCCGGAGGCCACGTCGAATTCATTGACCAGCTTGATCCCACTGTGTATCGCGCTTGGGGTAACTAACGGGGTCTCAGTTCCGGTTACTGTAACCGAGTTGGCAAGGCCGCCCACTTTGGTGTTCGGATCCAGCACCAGGCGCAGTTGCGTGTAATGCCCTGCTGCCAACGGTGTTTCGCCAAGCATGGTGAGTACGCCGTTATTCAGGTCGAGCAAATTTATTTTTCGCGCAGGATTCAGCGTAATATCGGTCCAGCCGGAATCGTTTTCAGTGGCTGAACTGCTTTGATGCACCCGTATTTTATTGATCGTCACATTCACTGCGTCAAAGCCGCAGGCCGGCGCATCAGTCAGTGACACGCGGAGTGTGCCAGAACCGGCACCGGCGCTACTACTACTGCTGCTGCCACATCCGGCTACAAGCAGCGCTATTAATGTTGCCATTAACCACGCGAGTGGTTTGGAATAATTGCAGAATTTTTGCATTTTATTTCCTTTAGTAATGACTATGAAAAAACATGCGCGGAAAATAGATAAGGTATACATTACCCGCCATCGCAGTGTTACTCAATATTAGAGGCTTTAAATAACGCCTATCGGTGCGGTAGCCCACACACTGCGATAATGAATAAATACTGCGGACAGTAGTTTTAGAGCTTTGCAAGTAACGCTCATGAAAGAAAACACCGTGAAAGTAAAACACGCTGACAAACCATCGAATGCGGACGCAGATGAATTGCGTAGGCAGGCCGCTGAGGCTCGCTACCGGACGCTCTTCGAACATGCGCCGGTCGGCATCCTCATTGCCGATGCGCAAAGCTATTACCTCGATGCCAACGCGAGTATGTGCCGGATGCTGGGCTATAGCCGTGAGGAACTGATCGGGCTGCATGCCTCGGATATTGTGGCTCCAACCGAAATCCAGCACATAGCACCAGCGCTGGAGGATATCAAAACCAGAAGCGATCACCACCGTGAGTGGCAATTCCGGCGCAACGATGGCTCCGCCTTCAGCGCGGAAGTGAGCGTGACCATAATGCCTGATGGCAATCTGCTCGGGATGGTTAGCGACATTACCGAACGCAAGCAGGCAGAGCAATCATTGCAAACGAGTGAACGTGAACAACGGAAATTGGCTCAACAGCTGGAGATCGAGCGATTTCGCCTGGTGACTGCCCAACGGGTCGCCAAGATCGGCAGTTGGGAGACGGACCTGGTCACAATGGCAATCATCTGGTCGGAAGAGACCTACCGCATCCATGAAGCTGATCCCGTTTTTTTCCACCCCACTCATCAGGATTTTATGGAATTGGTGCACCCTGAGGATCGTGCGGCGGTGGATGAAGCTTTTGGCCAGTCGCTGCATCAGCGTACTACCTGCGTGATCGACCATCGATTGTTAATGCCGGATGGCCGGATCAAGTTCGTCGAAGAACGTTGGCAGACGTTTATTGACGAAGGCGGGCAGCCAACCCGGGCGATCGGGACGTGTCAGGACATCACAGCACGCAGGGAAACGGAAGCCAGAATTGCCTACCTCGTCCACGTATATGCGATGCTGAGCGGCATTAATACATTGATCGTACGCGTGCAGGGCCGCGATGAACTATTCAAGGAAGCATGCCGCATCGCGGTCGAAGCGGGCGGGTTCCGCATGGCCATGTTATGCATGGTGGATCAGAACACGAAGAAGATTGTCGCGGTCGCCACGGCGGGCAAGGATGAGGAGCTCCTGACCAGCATCACAGAGCGCTTGTCCTCGAGTAAGGATGCTTCAAACACCATGGTCGCCTTGGCGATCCGGGAGAAACAGGCGGTTGTGTCGAATGATTCGGTAAATGATCACAGGGTTGTGTTCGGCAAAAAATACGCCGCATCCGGAGTTCGCTCATTGGCGATTTTGCCGCTGATAGTGTCGGGTGAAGCGGCAGGCGCGCTTGCGCTGTATGCCAGCGAGGCGGAATTTTTCCATGAAGAAGAGCTGACGCTTTTGACTAAACTGGCGGACGATATCGCGTTTGCGATCGATCATATTGAAAATCAGGAGCGGCTCAATTACCTGGCCTATTATGACGTGCTCACCGGCCTCGCCAATCGCACCCTGTTTCTCGAACGGATAGCGCAATATCTGCGCAGCGCGGCCAGCGGCGGATACCAGATGGCGGTAGGGCTGATTGATCTTGAGCGGTTCAAGAACTTCAACGACAGTCTGGGCCGGGCGATGGGCGACGCGCTGTTGAAGCAGGTGGCGGAATGGCTGACGCACAAAACCGGGGACATCAACCTGCTGGCGAGAATTGATGCAGACCATTTTGCCCTCGTGCTGCCGCAAGTAAAGTCCGATGGCAACCTGGCGCGGCTGGTTGAGAACCTGCTGGCTGATTTTCAGGGACATTCGTTCCGCCTGAATGACGCCGCGCTACGCATCGGCATCAAGGCCGGTATCGCGCTGTTCCCGGATGATGGCGCCGACGCCGATACTTTATTCAGGAATGCCGAGGCTGCGCTCAAGAAAGCCAAGTTTAGCGGTGATCGGTATTTGTTTTATACGCAAAAAATGACCGAAGCAGTGGCCGCCAAGCTGGCGCTGGAAAATCAGTTGCGCCAGGCACTCGACAACGAAGAGTTCGTGCTTTATTACCAGCCCAAAGTGAATCTCGCGAGTGGCAGAGTCACCGGGGCCGAGGCGCTGATCCGCTGGAACGATCCGCGCACCGGCCTGGTACCGCCGGGTAAGTTCATCCCGATTCTGGAAGAAACCGGATTGATTTATGAAGTGGGGCGCTGGGCGTTGCGCAAAGCCATAGCAGATTATCTGCGCTGGCGCGCTACGGGCCTGCCGGTGATGCGCATTGCGGTGAACGTATCTCCGTTGCAACTGCGCAATCTAGGCTTCATCACCGAGCTCGAACGGAATATTGCTATAGACCCGCATGCGGCGGAGGGTCTGGAATTGGAGATCACCGAAAGCATGATCATGGAGGATATCAAGCACAATATCTCCAGCCTGCAGGCGATACGTGCGATGGGCATCACGGTCGCTATCGATGATTTCGGCACCGGATTTTCTTCGCTCGGCTACCTGTCGAAACTGCCGGTGGATACGCTGAAGATTGACCGTTCGTTCGTGATCGGCATGGCTGAGGGGCCGGAAGGGTTGGCGCTGGTGTCCACCATTATCAGCCTGGCACATGCATTGAAGCTCAAGGTGGTGGCGGAGGGCGTTGAAACCGAGGAGCAATTGCACCTATTGCGTTTGCTGAATTGCGACGATATGCAGGGTTATTTATTCAGCAAACCGGTGCCAGCCGAGATATTCGAAACACAATTCCTGGCTCGGCAGTAGATTTCAGGCTATTGACCTTCACGACTACCGTCATTCCCGCGCAGGCGGGAATCCAGCAAGACATAATGCCTTTTGTTTAAACCCACTGGATTCCCGCCTGCGCGGGAATGACGTGGCAGTTTTTTCATTTCCCCAATTTCATTCAGGATGCTCAGGCGCTGTAGTCAATTTGTAAACCTCAATAGTGAAATAAAAAACCCGCCCATCATGGTGATGGACGGGTTTTTTATCAGCGTGCCTGCAACGAATCAGCCCGCCAGTTTTTGATGCGCTGCTGCCACTGCCACACCATGCTTCACCGGTGCCTTCATGCGACCCAGCACATCGTCCAGCGCACCCAGGCAGAGCAGCACATTGCGCGGATTGCTGGCGTAACCCATCAAGCCGATGCGCCATACCTTACCGGCCATTGCGCCCAGGCCTGAGCCGATTTCCAGCTGGTAATCGTTGAGCAGCACGGTGCGCACTGCGGCTTCATCGACGCCTTCCGGCACCGAGATCGCATTCAGTTGCGGCAGGCGTTCTTTTTCCGGCACGACGAATTTCAAGCCCATTGCTTCCAGTCCGGCGCGCAGCGCGAGGTGGTTTTTCTGATGGCGCGCCCAGGATTTTTCCAGGCCTTCTTCCTGCAGGATTACCAATGCTTCGTGCAAGCCATACAGCGCATTGATCGGCGCAGTGTGGTGGTAAGCACGTTTGGTTGCGGCACCCCAGTAGCCCATCACCAGATTCAAATCCATGAACCAGCTTTGCACTTTGGTTTTGCGGTTTTTGATTTTTTCCAGCGCGCGCGGGCTGAAGCTGACCGGTGATAATCCCGGCGTGCAAGAGAGACATTTTTGCGTGCCGGAATAAATCGCGTCTATGCCCCACTCATCCACCTTGAGTGCTACACCGCCGAGCGAGGTGACCGCATCCACAATGGCGAGGCAATTATGTTTATGGGCGAGCGCCACCAAGGTCTTGGCGTCTGATAAAGCACCGGTAGAAGTTTCTGCATGGACAAAGGCAACGATTTTTGCGTCGGGGTTGGCCTTGAGTGCATCTTCCAGTTTTTGCGCATCCACTGCGCGACCCCAGTCGTCCTGCACCATCACAGCAATGCCGCCGCAGCGCTCGACATTTTCTTTCATGCGTCCGCCGAACACGCCGTTCTGGCACACGATGACTTTATCGCCTGGCTCGACCAGATTCACGAAGCAGGTTTCCATGCCCGCTGAGCCCGGTGCGGAAACCGGCATGGTCAATTCATTTTCGGTCTGGAACGCGTATTTCAGCAGCACCTTCATCTCGTCCATCATGGACACGAACACCGGATCAAGATGGCCGATAGTCGGGCGCGACAGGGCTTCCAGCACGCGCGGGCTGACATCGGAAGGGCCGGGACCCATCAATATGCGTTGTGGCGGGTGAAACGATTTTACGGTCATGCTATTTCCTTTTCGATTTTTAAATTGCTGCGTCTAAAATGGTAGGCTGGATTTACAAAGGCGCGATTTTATCCTTTTTCCAGCAATTCTATCCAGTGCTTGACCGGAATATCGCTTGCGCTGGCCAAATGCATCTGGCAACCGACATTGGCGGATGCAATGACTTCCGGTTTGCCTGCATTCAACGCGGCCAGCTTGTTGTCCAGCAGCTGCCGGGAAAGTTTGGCTTGCAGCAACGTATAAGTCCCCGCCGCGCCGCAACACAGATGGCTGTCCGCGACGGGAGTGAGCTCAAAGCCGCAGCGTTGCAGAATCGCTTCCACTGTTCCGCCCAGCTGTTGGCCATGCTGCAAGGTACAGGACGACTGGCAGGCCACGCGCACGCCTTGGCCGGTATGCGCAAAAGTGTCAAGGTTCTCACGGATCAGGATTTCGCTCAAGTCGAATGTCAATTTGCTGATGCGCGCGGCTTTGCTTGCATATTCCGCATCGTCTTTCAATGCATGGCCGTAATCTTTCACCATCAGGCCACAGCCGCTGGCGGTCATGACGATGGCTTCGACACCTTTTTCAATATGCGGCCACCATGCATCGATATTGCGGCGCATCATCGCGCGCGCGCCTGCGCTATCGGACAAATGCTGGTTGAGCGCGCCGCAACAACCCGCGCCGGTTGCGCTGATCAACGAGATGCCGAGCCGATCCAGCACGCGTGCCGCAGCGGCATTGGTGTTCGGCGTGGTCAACGGTTGGACGCAGCCTTCCAGCACCAGCATGCGCCGCGCGTGTGAGGTAACCGGTGTGGCCGTAGCAGTCTGCTTCGCTGGTATTTTATTGCGCAATTCACTCGG
>JBDTPU010000186.1:0-2398 GCA_039932535.1 Gallionella sp.
AAAACCCGGATAGCTTAGCGCTAAACCGGGTTTCCCACGCTTTAGCAGTATTTATTATGCGCCCGCAAGCTGATCCTCAAATCGGCGCACGTGTAAAGTATCACCAGTCATTTCCTTTTGTCAACTCTCACTTTGTCTCTTATGTTGTCGCGACCCCTTAATTCGTTGGCCGAAGAAGAAAACATGTGGCACAATTCATTGCGAATCAAAATGGACCAATCAGGATGCTCGTCAGTCATCGAAAAAAATTCATCTACACCAAAACTATTAAAACCGCAGGAACCTCGGTCGAGTCTTATTTCGAGCCGTACTGCATGAAGGAAGGTGAGTGGTCTTTTACCCACGCCCGTCTTGAATATATTTCGGATTCTGGGATTATCGGATGCCGGACAGGGCAACTGCTGGTAATCCAGGCATCCACTTGGTGGAATCATATGCCTGCCGTTACCATCAAAGCGCTTGTCGGAGAATCGATTTGGGATTCGTACTTCAAGTTTTGTGTCATACGAAATCCGTTCGATAAAGTGGTCTCGGCTTATCACTTTTTTTCTCCCAAGGCCAGTGCGCCCACTTTGAAACAAGACTTTGAAGCATGGCTCATGTCTAACCCGCTACCCATTGATAGAAGCAAATACATGATCGATGGCGAGTTTTGCATGGACGGCGTCATTCGGTACGAGACCTTATTGCAAGACATCGAACGCATCTGTGAGCGACTGGACATTCCGTACCAACCTCAAAACTTGAAAAACTTGAAAGTCGGACATCGTCCGAGCAAATCGCTGGAGGAATATTACTCGGCCAAAAGCACAGAAATTGTCACCAACGCCTACCGCTATGAGCTTGATAAATTCGGATACACCTTTCCCATTTAGGGGTGTAAACCTCAAGGGCAGACCGTTATTTTTCTGCCAAGCTCGCATTATTTCCATCCGCCACCGCTCTCCTCACGATTCCCATCGTGCCCAACAGAACCACAATATAGCCGATATTTGTTTTCATACCGCCCCTCAACATAGAAATTCACCACGAACAAAAAACCGGATACAGCATATGATTAACTAACAAGGGGAAAGTTTTTGGTGGGCAACACAGCAACGCAACGCGACGAGGCTTGGATTTTTTAGTACGGCTACAAGATTACATCGACGTGGCGCTGACCGGCAGATTCAACTCCATCTGGTCATCATCAACCGGCTTGTTAGCTTCTCCTCCGTCACGCTGAGCTTCGACTCCATCCAGATAATCCGGTGTGATGTCGCCGGTAATGTAATTGCCATCAAAACATGAGGCGTCAAAATTGGTGATGTGCGGGTTGGCTTTGTGCACCGCAGCCTTGAGGTCATCGAGATCCTGGTAGATCAAATCATCCGCGCCAATCTCGCGGCAGATTTCTGCATCGCTGCGCCCAGTGGCGATCAGTTCGTTGCGGCTGGGCATGTCGATGCCATACACATTGGGGAAGCGCACTGGCGGCGCGGCGGAAGCAAAGTAAACCTTGCGCGCACCGGCATCGCGCGCCATCTGCACGATCTCGCGGCTGGTGGTGCCGCGCACAATCGAGTCGTCCACCAGCAACACGTTCTTGCCCTTGAATTCGACACCGATCGCATTCAATTTCTGGCGCACCGATTTTTTGCGCATCGCTTGTCCCGGCATGATGAAAGTGCGCCCGATATAACGGTTTTTTACAAAGCCTTCGCGGAATGGAATGTTGAGACGGTTCGCCATTTGCAAAGCACTGGGGCGGCTCGAATCGGGAATCGGAATCACCACGTCGATGTCGATTTTCCCCCACACACGCTTCAGCTTGTCAGCTAGATATTCGCCCATATTTAAACGGGTCTCATATACCGAGATACCGTCGATCACCGAGTCGGGACGCGCGAGGTACACGTATTCGAATATGCATGGATTCAGGCTGGCATGGTCGCTGCATTGCTGGCTGTGCATGTTGCCATCGAAGTCGATGAACACGGCCTCACCGGGCGCGATGTCGCGCAGGAATTTGAAGCCCAAAGTATCCAGCGCCACACTCTCCGAGGCAACCAGATATTCCGTACCATGTTCGGTTTCGTTCACGCCAATCACCAGCGGGCGGATGCCGTAAATATCGCGGAACGCCAGCAGGCCGTAGCCCGCAATCATCGCCACCACCGCATACGCACCACGACAGCGCTGATGTACGCCGGACACTGCCGCAAAAATAGTTTGCACATTCAGGCGGTATTGCTGGGCATTAATCTGCAACTCGTGCGCCAGCACATTCAGCAATACTTCAGAATCGGAATTGGTGTTGACGTGGCGTAAATCTTCAGCGAACAACTGCTGCTTCAGTTCATCGGTATTGGTCAGATTACCGTTATGGCCGAGCACGATGCCGAACGGCGAGTTGACG
>JBDTPU010000187.1:0-3473 GCA_039932535.1 Gallionella sp.
AGCGCCAGCACCTCGACTATGTATTGATAATTTCCGAGATGGATGTTCAACTTGTCCCCCACCACCAATGCCTTGGCCGGTTTGACGCGTTCTTCATTGACCTGCACTTTGCCGCTCTCAACAGCGGTGCTGGCCAGAGAACGTGTTTTGAAAAAACGCGCCGCCCACAGCCATTTATCAATGCGGAATTTTTCTGTGTCGCTATGTATCGCTGTACTCATCTCGATATGCAACCAATTCCTTTCCTAAATCAAGAACTACAATAATTTCGTAGGGTGCGCTTGCGCATCGCTAACACTGGTGCGCAAGCGCACCCTACGTTATTTCACTTATGAAGTAGAAATGGAATAACTCAACTCATGTTCATTTTTCCTGCACAGACTTTGGCACTTCAGAATCCTGACGCAGGAGGTCAAGCGTGTCTGCTTCGAACAGCGATTTTAATTGTTCCGTGGCCTGTTGGGCATTTTGAATGAGCTGCGCCTCGTCGTGATGAACCGCATGCTGTATCTCGATCAGTTCTTCGTCGTGCTTTTTGAACAGGGTTACTGCACGCTCCGCTGCCGGAGCAGCGAAACCCATCTGCAGCAAGGCCTGTTGTGCGACCGCTATGCTGGACAGAAAGGTCTCGCGGTAGATCATCTTGACACCGAGATCACGCAGCTGGAAATAATGAGTTCTGTTGCGCGCCCGCGCCAGTATCGGCAGACTCGGAAAATGCTGGCGTACCAGCGCAGCTGCCTTCACGGATGCGGCGACATCATCAATCGCGAGCACAAAAAGTTTGGCTTCGCCGGTCTTGGCCGACAGCAATAAATCGAGACGGGTGGCATCGCCAAAATAAATCTTGCTGCCAAAGCGGCGCACGAAATCCACTTGCTGATAATTCACTTCCAGCGCAGTAAATGGTATCCCACACATTCTCAATACGCGCGAAACAATCTGCCCGACACGCCCGAAACCGGCGATGATCACCGGGTTTCCCGGTCCGTCGATCAGGTCATATTCGGGTGCGCTTTTACGATCCAGCCAGCGCTCGGCCAAGCGCTCATGCGCGAGCATCAGCAACGGCGCGAACAGCATCGAAATGGTCACCGCCATGATCAATAGCTGTGACGTTTCAATATCCAATATGCCCAAACCCGTTGCGGCGGCGAACAGCACGAATGCAAACTCCCCGCCCTGCGCAAGCGCAGCAGCCAGGCGCTGGGCAGTGTGGTTAGGCGTGCCGGTGGCGCGCGAAATAATATACATCACCACAAACTTGATCAACATCATCCCCAGCGTCAGGCTGAACAATTTGAGCGGCGCGCTCCACACCAGGGTAAGGTTGGCACTCATGCCGACGGCCATGAAGAACAGGCCGAGCAGCAAGCCTTTGAACGGCTCGATGTCCGCTTCGAGTTCGTGCCGGAACTCGGAGTCTGCCAGCAAAACCCCGGCCAGAAATGCACCCAGCGACATGGACAAGCCGATCTTTTGCATGATCAGCGCCGTGCCGATCACCAGCAGCAATGCGGCGGCGGTAAAAACTTCCTGGCTCCGGTTGTGCGCGATGAATTTGAGCGACGGCCGGATAATGATCCTGCTGGCGGCGATCAGCAATGCGATTACTGCGGCGCCCTTGGCTGCATCCAGCCATTGGTTTCCGCCATGCGCAGGCGCGGCGGCAAGCAGCGGCAAAAATGCGAGCAGGGGAATAACCGCCAGATCCTGAAACAGTAATATTGAAAATGACTCGCGACCATACTGTGTCAATAATTGTTTGCGCTCGGCTAAAAAAGACATGACTAATGCGGTGGATGACATGGCCAAACCCAAGCCGATTATCAGCGCCGCCTGCCATGCCAATCCGTCCGCCTTGGCCAGCAGTGCGATCACCATTCCGGTTGCCAACACCTGCGCACTGCCGAGCCCGAATACTGAATTGCGTAACGTCCATAATCGCCGCGGTTCCAATTCCAGGCCGATCAGGAACAGCAGCAGCACGACGCCGAATTCGGAAAACTCCAGGGTAGACTCGATCGCGCCTATGATGCCCAGTCCCCACGGGCCAATGATCATGCCTGCCGCCAGATAGCCCAGCACGGCACCGAGTTTCAGACGCTGAAAAATGGGAACGATGAGAACTGCGGTGAGCAGGAAAATTGCGACTTGTTCGAGTAGTTGCATATCGGGATCAATCCCAATCCGGAAAATTCGGAATTGACACGGTATCCCTGTCATAAATACCCTGCGCCGATTGGGTGTGGCATTTGTCGCAGAAGCTCAGCGATTTCACACTCTTGTTGCCCTTGATCATTTTCTCCGGGAGATCGCGGTGCTTGCGGGAGATATAACGCAGCTCGGTGATGCGCAGCGGAACTGCGCCTTCCGCCGTGGCAACAGCAATCTTGCGCGAGCGTTTGTACCAGGATTTATCCGCTGCGTTATCTATCGCGTAATCATGAACGGCTTTCAGGGTGTCATTGTCCATTTCGGCATTGACACCAAAATGTTTGCGCAACGCTTCGGCATTCAATAGCGCTTCCCAGGATTTTGCCGGCAGCAAGCCGGGTTGATAGGCAAAATGACAGGCACCACATTCGTCCTGATATTGTTTGTCGGTAACCGGTTTGATATTTTTTTGACGCTGGAAATTAAACAGCCAGTCCAAAAAATCTTCTTCCGCCTCGGCATAGGCGCTGCTCACCAGCAGTGCGGTAAATAACAACGCGGCGGCTTTCAATTTCCTTTGCATCATCTCACTCCGTCACCAAGTCAATTTAATCGCAACCACCATCGCCGCCGCGCCCAGCTCAGCTGCGGCCGCATGGCTAACCGGCACGGCAGATTTTTCTGATTTATTCACCGCATACAACATCAGCAGCGCGCCTGCGGCAGCCAGTCTGGCGTGTAATTTATCCGGATCGGTAAAGTCGTCTTCCAAATGAATGTCATTCCAGTGAAACAGCAGCCCGGCCATCACCGTGGCGGCGGCCATCGCGGCGGTCGCGCGGGCCAACCTCGTGTGCGTGGTTCCGGATGTCTGTCTCGGCTGCTGTGAAGTGACCTGGCAATTTTCACAACCTTCTCCGGGCGCGGACAACATCGTCAACCCCGCTAACACCACGGTGCTCAAACCCAGATATTGATGCACCTTTCTGCCCGATATCCACGGCGGATGAAATTCTGTCGCGGGGGTTGCAAATGCTCCGCCAGCCTGCCCGGCATCCGCTTCATTCGCGGCCAGCAAATAACCTGGGGGGTTGAGTGCTGCTGATTTTAATGCGGACAAATCAGAGGGGAAATCAGATGGAAAATTATGGGTATAAAAACTTGCCGCAGTCGGCAAAGGAAGATTCACTGCTGTGTCGTCTGCGTAGAGCAGACCCGACAAAGTCGCCAGGCAGACACTGGCGGCGATACTCCCGAACTTGAATCTGCATTTCATGCATTGACCCCCTTAAATTATCCGCTGCATTACCCGAGCG
>JBDTPU010000188.1:0-2473 GCA_039932535.1 Gallionella sp.
TCCGGTTGGCCCTGAAATCGAAGCCGGATTGACTTCCTGTTTCCCGATGCCATAGCCTTCCGGCATGACGAAGTTGAGTTCTCCGCTGTCTCTAGTAGATGTATCTGGGTCAGAGCCGATGTTATCAGTGTCCTCGCCGATTGCGATTCTCACCACGTCACGGCTACCGGTATTGGTTATTTGCTGCTGATAAACGATGTTGCTGCCGATATGTTGGCCATAGGTTTTAACCACTACAGGCGGCTGTGCCGCCAGTGCGCTATTGAAGGCCATCAATAGCGCAAGGAACAGCGGCAATAGTCCGCCACGGCCTAGTTTAACGCTGGTCATGCGGCACGGTGACTGTCGTGCTGACAGTCGATTTGTTCCCTGAACCGTCGGTGGCGGAATAGGTGACGGTGTAGATGCGCCCGGCCATATTATTACCCGCGCGTTTGGCGGTTAAGGAAAAACTCCGGTCGTCGGTGCCGAACTGGGCATCCTGAATGTCATTGGCTGCCAGCGCCTCACTCGCGGTGATGGATTCGAGCTTGATCTCGGGCTCGGGATCGTAGTTGTCCTTCACGGTGATAGTCGCGGTGACAAGCACCTGTTTGTTGTTGGGCGGCCAGAGCGTGGCGGGACTTAGACTTACCGAGAGAGTGGGCGGGGTAATATCGCCTTTCACCATTTGCACCGTAAGTTCATTATCTCCGTACATTAAATATGCATGCCCCTGTATATAGGCGAGGTCTGGCATCGGCAATGTTACGGAGAATTGATTCCAACTTGCGCCGGGCGGCATCACATTGGGCGGATTTTGCGCAACGGGAAAATTAGCATCCCGAGCTTTTGGTTGCATGCTTCTATACCACCTGGCTTCTACCCACCTGAGCGAGAAGGTGGCGCTTTCATCGGGGAAGCTCAAAAAAACACCCCAACCCGTCGGGCTTTGCGAAACGCTAGGTGGCAGCCACAGCGATGTGCCACCGGGATAATAAGGGGCCACCTTCAGTTCGGCATCGCCATCTGCCGTATCGGTAGGCGGATGAAAACCGATAAAAAAATTCTCAATGGGAAAAGCGCCCAGATTATCTACCTGATATTTGTAGACCAGCGACCCGCCACGATGCATGCCCCAAGCAGTCACTTTTACCGGAGGACTGGCTTGGGCAACGGCATAGGCGCAATACAAGAAGCTCACAAGGGCGGTGGAAATTGCGGCAAACAGTTTTATATTTTTCATCTCAGCTCCTTAAGGCATGGACGGACATTAGGATAAATTATTTGGGTTGATAGTGGACAGGATCATTATCCTTTGGGTTTGGCATATTAATCATAGGTCGGTACATATTACATTGCCCCGCAATGGCATCGGCAATGTTTTGAGGTACAAGACCGATATCTACCGCATTCCCCGCAGGATTGCCTTGGGCATCTACTTGGGAGTGGTTGGAGGTTTCACCCGGTGCGTGTCTAAAAGGACTGTGATAATCAAATTGTTTTTTAATAGCCGCTTTTACTTCAGCGCACTCGGGAGTGTTGTTATCCTTGATTTTCTGCCATTTATAGTAGACATCATAGATGTGTTTTTGATATGCGGCCGGTCTATACCCGGAAGTGGCTTGGGGCGTCTGATAGCAATTCGTCGCAACCACTTTTTGCACGATGCAGGCAAGGCCAGCCTGAGTTGCCTGATTTAAATGCTCTATATCCGGATTTGTGCTGCTATATGTACCATCCACATACTTAAGCGCAACAGGGTCGGTAATATCATCGAGTTTCGTGACGGCGGGGCAAGTGTCAACAGGCACACAACTGGTTCCCGTGGGGTCGGGCACATAGCCAGTTTTGCAGGTGCAGGGGAAACCAGCGTTAGTATTGGATGGACAGGAGGAGGGTATTACATTAATGGAAGCGGATATTTCCCCGCCTCCATTACATACGGCAATTTTTGGATTGGGGGGCATGTAGGCATATAGCCTGTATAGGGGCGATACTTTAAAAAAGTACAAGTATGGATTAGACATATTTAAATCATGCGCCACAGCCCTTGGGCATATGGCGATATCATAGCCGCCCCATGAAGCAATCTGGGCATAATCTCCATCTAAATAGCTGTTAACAAAATCCACTTCACACTGCATGGCCTCGGCAACAGAAGCTTTACCAAAGCATCCATTGGTAAATCCACCGCTATTGATGGTATACACATTTATAAAATCTACTTGGCCATCGGCATGAGCCAGTTTAACCAGCGTCATCGACGCGATCGCGACGACCGAAAAACAAAAAACGATGAATCGTAGCGCAGGCCGAACCCATCTTGCATCAAACGCTGGCGCATCCATCATCTTCCCTCTGAGCACTCAAAATACGTTTTTAGTTTTTCTCTCCAAGCTGGAGCGCACTGTCCCAGCATTCATGCTTACTGTCAACAGCCTTAAAAATCAGATTGTTTCCGCCGCCAAGTTTTGAACACAAGAAATCTAGC
>JBDTPU010000189.1:0-8167 GCA_039932535.1 Gallionella sp.
ATATAAATGCCGCGTTTATGAATCATCTCAAAGGTGTCGCGCGCGCTGTGGCCGACCGCTAAAACCAGATGCGAGGTGGCGATGTGTTCGCCGCTGGCGAGCACCACACCAGTCACTTGTCCATTAATAATTGCTATGTCATCGACGCGGCTCTCAAAGCGTATCTCGCCGCCCAGCGACTGTATCGTCTCGCGCATTCTCTCGACCATGCCGACCAGACGGAAGGTGCCGATGTGCGGATGGCTCACATACAGAATTTCTTCCGGCGCGCCCGCCTTGACGAATTCCTCCAGCACTTTCCGTCCCAGATAACGCGGGTCTTTTATCTGGCTGTACAGCTTGCCATCGGAAAATGTCCCTGCCCCGCCTTCGCCGAATTGCACATTGGATTCGGGATTGAGCACGCCCTGCCGCCACAGGCCGAAAGTGTCTTTGGTGCGCTCGCGTACTTCTTTGCCGCGCTCCAGGATCAGCGGGCGGAAGCCCATTTGCGCGAGTATCAATCCGGCGAACAAACCAGCCGGACCCATCCCGATGATGATGGGGCGCTTCGAATCGCTTTTCAGGAAAAAATCTGCATCGCCTTCCCCCACCCTAGCCCTCCCCCGCAGGGAGAGGGGGTCAGCAATGAAATCCGAGGGTGCATGGGTAACGAAATGATAGCCAGTGTCTGGCGTAATCGACACATGCGGATCGTTCTTGAAGCGCCCCAGAATCGCCGCTTCCTCGCGCAGCGTCACATCCAATGTGTAAGTGAACAGGATCGCATTTGGTTTGCGCGCATCGACACCGCGTTTGTACACGATGTGACCGATCAGCTCGTCATCGTCGATACCAAGACGCTTGACGATAGCAGCTTTGATTTCGCCTTCGGCATGCGCCAGTGGCAGTTTGACTTCAGTGAGTCTGAGCATTGCGCTACGGCTCGAAATTATTATCGAGACCCGCCAGCACCATCTCCGCGGCGCGCAATACTGCACGCGCCTTGTTCAGCGTTTCCATCCATTCGCTGTCGGGCACCGAGTCGGCGACGATGCCGGCTCCGGCCTGCGCGTACAGCATGTTGTCTTTTACCACGGCGGTGCGCAGCGCAATCGCCAGATCCATATCGCCATTGAAGCCGAGGTAGCCGACCGCGCCTGCGTAGATGCCGCGTTTGCTGGGTTCCAGCTCGGCGATGATTTCCATCGCGCGCACTTTTGCCGCGCCGCTCACCGTGCCAGCTGGAAATGTGGCCTTGAGCACATCCATCGCGTTCAAGCCGGGTTTCAG
Organism: Gallionella sp.; assembly: GCA_039932535.1. GTDB lineage: Bacteria > Pseudomonadota > Gammaproteobacteria > Burkholderiales > Gallionellaceae > Gallionella. The sequence goes on from JBDTPU010000189.1 coordinate 1,273, forward strand.
TTCAGCCTCGACGTTGGAAACGATGTGCATCACATGCGAGTAGCGCTCGATGATCATTTTCTCGGTGAGTTTCACCGTGCCGTTTTGCGCGACACGGCCGATGTCGTTGCGGCCGAGGTCGATCAGCATCAGATGTTCGGCGAGCTCTTTCGGATCGACCAGCAATTCTTTTGCCAGTTCGGCATCCTGCTGCGGCGTCTTGCCGCGTGGACGAGTGCCTGCGATGGGACGCACGGTGACCGCATCGCCTTCGAGGCGCACCAGAATTTCTGGCGACGCGCCGACTACGTGATGATCGCCCATGTCGTAATAAAACATGTACGGCGACGGATTGACGCTACGTAGCGCGCGGTACAGCGACAGCGGCGAGGCAGGGAAAGGTTGCGCCATGCGTTGCGACAGCACCACCTGCATAATGTCGCCGTCGAAAATATATTGCTTGGCCTTGACCACCGCATTTTTGAAAGCCGCTTCGCCGAATTCTGATTTTGCCTCTCCGCCATGCATGGGCGGTGCATGTGGGATGTCCACGGATAATCTTAAGCGCGCCGTCAGTTCGTTCAAACGATGTTTGGTGAGCGCGTAAGCATCGGTATGTTCCGGGTTGGCGTAGACGATGAAGGTAAGTTTGCCGCTGAGATTGTCCACGACCGCGAGTTGCTCGGTGAGCATCAGCAGGATGTCTGGTGTGCCTATTGTGTCTGGTTTATTTGTTGCGGCGAGACGAGGCTCAATATAGCGGATCGTGTCATAGCCGAAATAACCCGCCAGCCCGCCACAGAAGCGCGGCAGGTTCGGCACAGAGGCAACCTTGAAACGCGTCTGATACTCACGGATAAAATCCAGCGGGTTTTCTACTTCATGGGTGGTTTCATTAGCACCATGAGTCAAGGTGACCCGATTACCACGCACCGTGATGCGTGTCTCAGCGGGCAGACCGATGAACGAATAACGCCCGAAACGTTCGCCGCCCTGCACCGATTCCAGCAAATACGAAAACGGTTTGTTGGCGAGCTTGAGATAAAGTGACAGCGGCGTGTCCAGATCGGCAAAGGTCTCGCATACCAGCGGAATGCGGTTGTAGCCTTGTTGGGCAAGTGCGTTGAATTCAGATTCAGTGAGGGGATGCGACATTGAAAACCTCCGTATAATTTTGTGAGCGATGAATGGACGCAGTGCATCCGGTGAGACTCAATTCACCATCGCCAACTAATTGTGTTTGGGAGGTCGTAGTTTTTCATTGCATTAAATACGTTAATCAAGATTATCCATTGATAATACCCAAACCCCCTCTAGCTCCCCCTTGTCAGGGGGAGAACTGAACTTGCTCCTCCCCTGATAAGGGGAGGCCAGGAGGAGTTTGGGGCTGATGGATGAGCAGAATTCATACATCTCAAGCGCGTTTGATGAGCGGCAAAGCGGCGGGTAGATTGGCAATCACTGCATCCAGAAACAAGCTGTCGACCGGCTCGCCGTGATTGTATCCGTAAGGCACGCAAAACACCGGACATCCTGCGGCACGCGCGGCGACGGTGTCATTAAGCGAATCGCCGATCAGCAATAATTTTTCGATCGGCACGCCGAAAAATTTCGCGGCGTGCAGCAACGGCTGCGGATGCGGTTTCTTTTCCGGCAAGGTATCGCCAGACAGAACGATCTCGAAATATTTTTCCAGGCCGATACCTTTCAGCAACGGCTCGGTGTAGCGCGCCACCTTGTTGGTGATGCAGCCCAGGCGAAAACCTGCCGTGCGCATCGCGTCCAGGCCTGCAATCACGCCGTCGAACGGTTTGCTCTGCAGCAGCAACTGGGTGTAATATTTTTCGAAAATCGGCAGCGCGTAGTCATACAGCGCGGCATCCGGCGTGGCGTGCATTTCGCCGGTCAACGCGCGTTTCACCAGCCAGCTGATACCGTTGCCGATGTAGCTCATCAGCAGTTCCGGCGCCACGGAGGGGTAATCCATTTCGCGCAGCATGCGGTTGGCCGCTTCGGTCAATTGCGGTGCAGTATGCAACAGCGTGCCATCGAGATCGATGACGATGGCAGAAATACTAAGCGGAAAATGTAACGGCTGTGTCATGTTTTAATTCTTTACTTTTGCCAGCTCGGCGCGCATTTCGCCGATGACCGTATCGTAACGATTCTTGTCTTTATCATTACGTTTGCTGAAGATTGCCGAACCGGCCACGAACGTATCCACGCCCGCTTCCGCCACTTCACGAATGTTGGTGGGACCCACGCCTCCGTCAATCTCCAGGCGACAGGTGTAACCGCCAGCGGCGATCATCTTGCGTACCTTGCGCGCCTTGTCCAGCACGTGGGGAATAAATTTCTGCCCGCCGAATCCCGGGTTCACCGACATCAGCAACACCATGTCCAGTTTTGGCAACGTGTATTCCAGTATTTCCAACGGCGTGGCGGGATTGAACACCAGCCCGGCCTTGCAGCCGCTTTCCTTGATCAGGCCAAGGGTACGGTCGATATGCTCGGAGGCTTCCGGATGGAAGGTAATATAAGTCGCGCCCGCCTTGGCGAAATCGGGAATGATGCGATCCACCGGCTTGACCATCAGGTGCACATCAATCGCGGCAGTCACGCCGTGCTTGCGCAATGCTTCACAGACCAAGGGACCTATGGTCAGATTCGGCACATAGTGATTATCCATCACGTCGAAATGCACAATGTCGGCGCCTGCGGCCAGAACGTTATCAACTTCTTCGCCCAGCCTGGCGAAATTGGCGGAGAGAATGCTAGGGGCGATCTGGTACATGAAGACTCCTCAATGGTTGGGATTTTTTAAGGGGCGTATTCTAACCTGAATACTTGGAGGATGGCGGGGGCGGACGCAACAGAAACCCGGGATGCCTGTTCATGCCGGTGGGGCTTCAAGGATTGTTCGCAAAATTTCCTATGTACGCCAACGCACAGAGGGGGTGCTATCAAGGGGGGATAACGATAACAGTGTGACAAATGTCTTGATTCCGGTTGATCCGGTTTGGATTGGAGCAAATCAAATTGAGGCTCGTCTATTCGCGCATTAACGAATTGACGTAGCGCACCAAGGAAAAGCATCCAGAAAATGCGGTCATCATTGCATCGCTGTTTTCTGAATTAAAGAAGAGGGATAGCAAAATGAAAAACTTCAGAAACATTACCCAACCCCTGAACTGGTTCATGGCATTTTTATTGGTCGCTTTGGCGACCGGATGTGGCGGGAGTGGTAATGGAACACCCCCTAAACCAGCCCCAACCACACCAGGTGCGGGCACAGGTGCTGGCGTTGGCGGTCATGGCCCGGCACCGGTGAGTTTAGGGACGATTATTGGCGCGGGGAATCCTACCAGCCCCACTTATGTGATTCTGGCAAAAACAGCTATCTCAACCACTGGAACCACCGCAATCACTGGAGACTTGGGATTGAGTCCGGCCGCCGCAAGTTTCATCACCGGATTTTCACTGATAATGAATTCCGGAGGTTGTTATTCGGCATCATCACTGGTGACTGGAAATATTTTCGCATCCGACTACAACACTGGTTCGTGCACAACGCCTGCCCTCCTGACCACGGCGGTAAGCAACATGATGACCGCGTACACCGACGCCGCTGGACGAGCTGCTGACTTTACCGAAATCGGCGCCGGAAATATTGGTGGAATGACTCTTCCTGCGGGCACTTACAAATGGGGTACCGGAGTTTTGATCCCCACGAATGTCACGCTCAGCGGTGGCGCAAACGATGTCTGGATCTTTCAGATTGCAGGAGGGATAACCCAGGCTTCTGCTGCGCAGGTGATCCTGGCCGGTGGCGCACTGCCCAAGAATATTTTCTGGCAGGCTGCTGATGTGGTAGACATTGGAACGACCGCCCACATGGAAGGAGTGATTCTGGCGCAAACCCAGATCACGCTCAAGACGGGCGCAACCGCAAATAGCAGGCTGTTAGCACAGAGCGCAGTTACTCTTCAAGCCAATGCGGTTACCCAACCTGCTCCATAAAACATGGCATAGCAGAATAGCAGTAAATAAAAAGGCCGTCGCAAGACGGCCTTTTTCATATGGCGTGTACTGATCAAACGCCAAACCTCTTCACCCATGCGACATACTTGTCCATCCAATTCTGCATAAATTTTCTGCTGTCTGCACCGATGTTACCGGCCTCGTCAAACAAACCCTCTCTGGCCTGGATGAATCCTTCAGGTTGGCCAAGCAGAGGAACATCCAGATGGGCGAGAATATTACGCAAATGCTGTTGTGCCATGGCCGTGCCTGTTGCACCCGGGGATATACCCATTACTCCCGCAGGCTTGCCCGCCCAAGCGCTCTGGCCATAAGGACGTGAGGCATGGTCGATCGCATTCTTGAGCACGCCGGGAATAGATCGGTTGTATTCAGGTGTAACGAATAGCAGCCCGTGGGCACTTTTGATTTCGTTTTTCAACCGCTTGGCAGACTCAGCCGGGGTTGCATCGTCGTCCTGGTTGTAGAGTGGCAAGTCGCTGATTTGCACTTGCTTGAACGAAAATTCTGCGGGAGCTAATTTTACAACCGCACTTGCCAGCTTGCGGTTTAACGAATCATGACGAAGGCTCCCGACGATAACAGCGATTTGATATTGGCTCATCACACTCTCCTGAATACCTGGATGGGTTTACCTGTACCTATAAGACGTGATCATCGACTCAAATATCCCTGCCCCGATGAATAAGGGAAGTGGAGTCACCGGAAGAGAAGTCGTTACTGATTATTAGACGTGGTATTTGCGCTTCTCACTGAAGCGCGAGTGATGGCTGAAAGAGCTTTCGACCCTAAAGAAAGGACGAGCGGATAGAGATATATCAAGCGTACCCCCTTTTGTGCCAAGCCAAAAATACCGGTGCGGCGCACAGCCAAAAGCGCAGCGGTGCCACCACCCATCAACAGGGGATGGCGCTGTATTAAACGCAATCCCTTCAGCCCCTTGTCCACCATTGCCAAAGGTTTTTCCCAATGCAGAGCTATTTCGGCCATTTCAATACGCTGAGCCTCGATTGTTTCTATCAAGCCACGACGGCGATGAGCAAGAGTGAGCAGCCGTTTATTCATGAGCGAGCAAGCCGGTCACGATCCTTGGACAATTCAGCCAGACTGGCAGAAAACAGTTTGGATTTTTCCTTACCCAAGCGGCGCAATGTAGTCCATATCACGAATGCAATAATGAAACACAGCGCAGTCAAGCTACCCATCACTACCAGGTGATTATCCCAAAACAACATCACAATAAATGCCATTAATGCAATGACTCCCAACCCGAAGAAGAACAGTGCTACACAGCCATAAATCAATATTTGCTGGATGCGCAGCCGCTCCTCTTCCACCTCGTTGGATAATAATTGGATTCGCGTCTGACCAATGGCGAGAAAGTTTTCCGCCAGGCACTTCAGCGAATCCAATAGTCCCATTGATTCGGCCATGTTCTTAGCGCCGGCGTGCGATCAGCATTCCAATGACCACGCCCGCAAAAGCGCAAATGCCTATTGACTTCCAAGGGTTTGCCTGCACGTATTCGTCAGTCACTTTTGCGGCTTGTTTGGTGCGTTCCATCAAGGCTGTTTCCGCTTCCGTCAGGCGTTCCTGAACAACTTTCAGGCTCTCCTTGATACGAGCACGCGCGGCCGCAGCTCCTTCTCCTGCCTGGCTGGCAGTGGCACGCAGCAAGTCCTGGGCATCCGATGCTACCACGCGCAAATCATCCATGAGCTGATCCTTGGGCATTGCTCCGTTTGTATTTTTATAATCCATTGTGTTTGAATCCGTTTGCATGATTTTACTCCTTTAAGTTAAATTTAATGATAAAAAATTTGATTATTATTTTGACTGCTCAGTGTGAGTGCAATTATTGCACGTACTCAAAATGAGCAGTCTGTTATGTTACCTTGCACGGCGCATTCTTATTTAACCCGCATATCATCCTTGACGGCCTTCACTCCATTGACATTGCGAGCCACTTCAACCGCCTTGTTCATCTCGGACTGAGAACTGACAAAGCCGCTCAATTGCACTACGCCCTTGAAAGTTTCCACATTAATTTCCGTGGATTTCAAAGCAGGTTCCTTGAATATGGCTGCCTTCACTTTGGTAGTAATGACGCTGTCATCCACATATTCCCCGGTGCCTTCCTGCTTGGGTGTAGACGCGCAGCCCAGAGAAAGCAGCAATGCAAAAATCATTAAAAATACGGAAAAAAACTTTAGTTGTTTCATGGCCATCTCCCTAAGATTAAAATTAATACAAAATTAACAGTGATACAAACAAACTTAACATTCCTTGATGATGCAGGTGTAACTCGCTATTTACCTTTTGGCAAATTTTTCGATTCTCATCATAATCGTCCCAACAATAATAGAACAACCACGATGACCAATATCAATCCGACTACGCCGCTCGGTCCATAGCCCCATGCCTTGCTGTGAGGCCAACTCGGAAGCGCACCAATCAGCATTAACCCCAAGATAATCAATAAAATAGTTCCTAATGACATTTAGTTTCTCCTTAAGCGATTAAAAAAGGGGCGTACGCTTTGTCTTACCGTGAATCAGGAAGGTCGCCGTTGTCATCAGAAAGTATGATTTCCACCCGACGATTCAATTGACGATTGGCCGCATTATTGTTATCAGTCACCGGGAAATCTTTACCGTACCCGCGCGTCGTAATACGATCACCACTGACGCCAGCATCCATCAAGGCCGCGCGCACAGCTTTGGCGCGCCGTTCAGAAAGTGCCTGATTATGACGGGTACTTCCTTTGCTGTCGGTGTAACCTTCAATCAATACTTTGCGTTCCGGATATTGTTTAAGAAAGTCGCCCAGTTTTTGTACGCTACGCATTCCGCGCGATTTGAGTTCTGCCTGACCA
>JBDTPU010000190.1:0-1502 GCA_039932535.1 Gallionella sp.
TGCTGACGCTGATATTCGGCGTGCACGAACTACCAAAGTCAGGCAATCTGCTATTGAGCAAGCTCGATGCAGAATTGACACCGCCGCGGACGGAAGTGGAAATTGAAAAATTGCGCGCGCCGCTGGCTTGGGCGTTGCTGTCACCGGCCATGCGCCGCTACTTGTGGGTGCTGGTGCTGTTCACTTTTGCGCGCGCGTCGGAAACTTTTATTTTGCTGCGTGGCAATGAGCTGGGCATGAGCCTCGTGCAGGTGTTATTGCTGTGGGCGATGCTCAACATTTGCAAATCTGCGGCATCATTATTGGGCGGTCGCTTGGCTGATAAGTTCGGAAAGCGACGCCTTACGCTCATCAGCTGGTCGGGCTATGCACTGAGTTTTTTCATGCTGGGACTGGTTGAACATGGTAATGCGTTGTGGTTCAGCACAGTGTTATACGGCCTGCTGATTGGCTTGGGAGAAGGCTCGGAGCGGGCGCTGATCAGTCAGTACGCCAATGAGCGTGAGCGCGGTACGGCGTTTGGCTGGTATCATCTCAGTGTGGGTTTGAGTGCGATCCCAGCCGGGGTGTTATTTGGCGCGGTGTGGCATTACTGGAATGCCAACACGGCATTTTTATTTGCCGCCGCGTTGGCATTGCTGTGCGTGCTGTTGCTGCACTTCTGGAGTTTTCGGAATTTACCAGATGGAGGAAAATAATATGAAATGGTTAACTATTGTTGCCGCGTTGATTATATTCGCGGCGTTGTTTGTAGCACGCGCAGCGCGTGCCGGAGAGTTGCCGGAAGTGGGCAAGCCCGCGCCGGATTTTAATCTGCCGGATCAAAACGGTCAGCAGCATGGGCTGAGGGATTACCGTGGCAAGTGGCTGGTGCTGTATTTCTATCCCAAGGATGATACGCCGGGCTGCACGCAGGAAGCATGCGCGTTTCGCGATGACCTGACTCAGATCACGGAGCTCGGCGCGCAGGTAGTTGGTGTCAGTGTGGACGATACCAACAGTCATGCCGAGTTCGCCAAAAAATATCATTTGCCGTTTCCGTTGCTGGCCGACAAGACCACCGAAACAGCAGATCGATATGGCGCGCTGAGGAATCTGGTTTTTATGAAAGTCGCCCGCCGCTATACATTTTTGATTGACCCGCAGGGCAATGTCAGCAAGGTGTATTTGAGCGTGGAAACGTCGCGGCACTCAAAAGAAATTATCGATGATCTGAAAAAAATGACCGGGAGCAAGTTGTAATGAAGGCAAAGGTAAATCTGTTTGTTGCATGGTTTATGAGCCTGCAAATTTTTTTCAGTGCCGTAATGGCACAAATCAGTACGGCGATACTGGGCACCTTGGGCGTCCCCGCTTTGCTGGACAAGAAATTAGGCTGGCTGATGGGGGCGCTGATATTGTTGCTGGTGTTGTTTTTCTTGCGCAAAGTGATGGGCGAGTTACCGCCAGGCACAGGCACGCCGGGCGGCAAAGGTTATAAGTTGGGTCATGGGCTGGTGCTG